>JBNLCD010000034.1:0-19439 GCA_050303635.1 Anaerolineae bacterium | reverse complement strand
AGCTTGGCCTAGAAATCTTTAAAATTGATTTGTCGTCAGTGGTTAGCAAATATATTGGTGAAACTGAAAAAAATCTCGCCAAGATTTTTGACGAAGCCGCCCAAAGTAATGCTATCCTCTTTTTTGATGAGGCAGACGCCCTATTCGGGAAACGGACTGAAGTGAGTGATAGCCATGACCGCTACGCCAATATTGAGGTCGGCTATTTGCTCCAACGCTTAGAGACCTATGATGGTATCGGCGTTTTAGCCACAAACTTACGCCAAAATATTGATGAAGCATTTACCCGTCGGATGGATTTCTTAGTAGATTTTCCATTCCCTGAAGAAGCTTATCGGGAACGTATCTGGCAAGTGAGTTATCCAAAGGATGCGCCATTAGGGGCAAATGTTAATTTCCGCATCATCGCTGAACGTTTTCGCTTATCGGGCGGGAATATTCGCAACGCCGCCCTTGCTTCAGCCTTTTTAGCGGCGGCAGATCGTAGCCCTACGATTGATATGCGCCATATCATGCAAAGTATTCGGCGCGAATATCAAAAAATGGGTAAACTAATTGATGATGATCTAGATTATTAATCATTTTTACGAAGTAATGGATTTAGTTGTAAATAGAGCATTCGCCGTCTCTGTGAACTATAAAAAATGTAACTTCTGACACGAAATAGCCTATAGAGGCTATAGTGCTTTAGACAGCATTTATTTAGTCTAAACTCCTAGTAGGAGTCAGATAATTAGTGTCTAAGTTACTTGCACAAAAATAATTTTTGTCATATTAATAGATTC
This sequence comes from Anaerolineae bacterium, assembly GCA_050303635.1. Classification (GTDB taxonomy): domain Bacteria; phylum Chloroflexota; class Anaerolineae; order Aggregatilineales; family J027; genus JAKEEQ01. The sequence goes on along the minus strand of JBNLCD010000034.1, from coordinate 18,654 downwards.
ATAGAGATTTAGTTTGGGAGAAACCCCTATGAGCCAGCGCGATCGTATTCGTTTAGAAGTTGAGGAAAAGACAACTCAGCAACAAGCTGAGTCTGAACTGTCTTCATCTGAACATGCTAGTCCTCAAAGTCAATCACAACCAAACACATCAGCTAATAATATTCTCCAGATGCAACGGACTCTAGGTAATCGGGCTGTCCAACGCATGCTTGGCCATGTCCAACGCGTTCCGTATGAACACGGCGGTGAATTGGATGATGATTTGAGCAGTCAAATCAATAGCAGTCGCGGAAGTGGTGGCAGTTTAGATAATGGCGTTGCGGAAACAATGGGCCAGCACATGGACTATGATTTTAGCGGCGTGAATGTTCACACCGATGCCAACGCAGATCGCTTAAGTCGGTCCATTGGTGCCAAAGCATTTACCACAGGTAACGACATCTTCTTCAAAGAAGGGGCCTATAACCCTTCATCATCCGATGGTCAAAGTCTGATTGCCCATGAACTAACACACGTCGTTCAACAAGACGGACAAGCCCCATCTGGTGGAAACTTGTCAGTCGGCCCAGCCAATGATTCCTATGAATCTGAAGCAGATAGTGTTGCCAGTTCATTAGGCTCCGCTGGGGGTGAAATGGCTACTGCACAACGCCAAACGGCCGACGAGGAAGAAATCGTTCAAGCTAAGCGCGATGATATCCAACGTGAAGAAATGCCTGAGGAAGAGGAAGAAATGGCCGTGCAAATGATGCGGGATGATATCCAACGCCAAGAAATACCTGAAGACGAAGAATTTTAAGTCAAATAGGACGCAAACATCATCATGATTCATGATTTAGATGAGACGATCAAAGATATTCTTGCCAAACAGGGTAAATTGAACTCTGGTGAGATTGATATTGCTTTTGATCAACCGACAGGTGAATGGGCGGCAACCTTAAGCAAGCCGACCATTAATCTGTATTTATATGATATTCGTGAAAATACAGAATTGCGCAATCGTGCTACCCATGTCGAACGAAATGGGAATACGGGACGTCATGTTTTCCCGCCGCGTCGAATTGATTTGAGCTATTTAATTACTGTCTGGGCACGTAATCCTGAAGATGAACATCAATTACTTTGGCGTGTTCTGCATACCTTGTCCAAAGTGAAAGGTATCGATCCAGAGGACAGTAAGGGGCTGGTTAAGTTACAGCCTCAAAAAATGCCTGTCAAAGTCGCGCTACCTTCCGATGCCGTCCGCAATATGCCTGATCTATGGGGCGTAATGGAGAATCAACTAAAGCCGAGCCTTAATTTAGTTGTAACCACTGCTCTTGATCTTGAAGAAATCATCGAAAGCCCATTGGTACTCACCACTGAAATTAAGATTGGGCAATATGAAGAAAAGCATGAACTCACCGCGATATCTTCAACTAGTTATCATATTGGCGGTTATGTCCACGATGGAGATGAAGCCATACCTCGCGCTGAAGTGTTTATTTTAGACACGGGAGCCTCAGTGCATACAGATGAAGAAGGTCGCTATGTGTTTGCCTATATGCATGAAGGTGATTATGAATTAGAAGTCACCGCAGACGGCCACAAGGTGAAGCAATTTAAGATTAAAGTTCCCGCCAAGAATTATGATTTGGCGCTATAAACCAATTTGCTATAAAACATAAGTATAAGTTGTAAAGGAGGTGGGAGCTTAGAAAATCGCCAAATTACCCACCGGAATAATGGGAAATGAGTCTGTCATAGACAGCTTTTGGCGATGATGGCTAATTTCTCATTAGAAAAGTAGTAACTTAATTTATCATGTCACAGTTTTAGGAGACTTTAACATGGCACCATCCTATCTTTCTCCCGGCGTTTATGTCGAGGAAGTTGATCGCGGTACAAAGCCAATTGAATCAGTCGGTACGGCTGTGGCCGCTTTCGTTGGCTATACAGCTAAGGCGGCAGACCCACGTAATGGTGATTCGTTAATTGGGAAGCCAGTTCTTGTAACAAATTGGACCCAATACCAGCAAGCCTTTGGGGGATTTGCGGATGGCGCATTTCTTCCCGAATCTGTATGGGGCTATTTTAATAATGGTGGCGATCGGGCATATGTTGTCTCGGTTAAATCCATGAATGGCGCAGGCGGTATCCCCAGTGGATTACTGACCAGTGGCGCTAAAGGTAAAGAAGGCTCAGATGCAGTCAAGGTAAGCTTACTTGAAGGTGGCACAACCGCCACCACCGTACGCGTTACAGCCTCACCCGAAGACAGTAAAGAAGGCGAAGGTAAGACCTTTACCCTCGTGGTTCAAGCTGGTCGTACCAAAGAATCATTTGAAAAACTTTCTTTGAATCCAGCCGAAAAGAATTATGCTGAAACCGTTGTTAATACTAAATCTAAATTGGTTACGGTTGAAGTTGTAACCACCGACGCAGAACTTATTCCGGCTGGTGATTTGTCTATCGACACCAAGGGTGCGCCAAGCTCTGCTAAGGTTAGTTTGTCAGATTATGAAGGCAATGCCGCTGAACGGACCGGTTTAGGTGGTTTGGAAGCAATTCCTGACGTTACCATGATTATGGCACCGGACCTTATGAGCGCTTATCAAGCAGGCGAACTTGATGTTAAGGGCGTGCAAGGTGTTCAACAAGCAATTATCGATTTCTGTGAACGTACCCGTTACGTCTTCGGTATTCTTGATGCACCTCCCGGCTTGACCCCACAAGAAGTTTACGATTGGCGTATGGAAGTTAATTATGACACCACACGCGCGGCTTTATATTATCCGTGGATCGAAGTTGTTGACCCAGTAGCGGGTGGCGGCAAGACACACCTGGTACCCCCGAGTGGTCACATGGCTGGCATTTACTCCCGCACCGACGGAACCCGTGGTGTTCACAAGGCACCCGCTAATGAATTGGTCCGTGGTTGCTTGGGTCTTGAAATTAACGTCACTAAGGGTGAACAAGATATGCTCAACCCGAACGGCGTAAACTGCATTCGTAGCTTCCCCGGTTATGGTATCCGCGTTTGGGGTGCTCGTACATTGACCAGTGACCCCTCATGGCGCTACATCAATGTTCGACGCTTGTTCAACATGATTGAACAAAGTTTGGAACGGGGTACGCAATGGGCTGTATTCGAACCCAATGATTACGATTTGTGGGCACGTCTCCGTCGTAATATTGGCGCATTCCTCAAAGTCCAATGGCGTTCAGGTGCCCTCTTCGGTCGCACGCCTGACGAAGCATTCTATGTCAAATGTGATGAAGAAAATAATCCGCAAGAATTGCGTGATTTGGGTCAGCTAGTGGTTGAAGTTGGTATTCGCCCGGTCAAGCCTGCTGAATTCTTGATTATTCGCATCAGTCAATGGTCACCTGAAGACGGTGAAGAATAATTTTTTCAACGTTACATAAACTTTAACTAAGGAGAAAACAATGCCAGCAACAAATGATGCCCTAACTGGCGACCCCCTTGTCAGTTTTAATTTCGCGATTGAAGTATCCGGTGTCGTTTCCGGTTTCTTCACCGAATGTTCAGGGCTGGGTTCTGAAACTGAAGTTACTGAACACAAGGTCGTAGGAATCGGCGGGCAAGAAATTGTCCGTAAAATTCCGGGGCGCTTAAAGTGGGAAAATATCACTCTCAAGCGTGGTATCACAGCTAATATGGATTTCTGGGACTGGCGTAAGATGGTTGAAGAAGGCAATGTTGCCGCCGCCCGTCGCGATGGATCTATTATTATGTATGATCAAGAAGGTGCCGAAGTTGCCCGCTGGAACTTTGAAAAAGGTTGGCCTTCCAAGGTTTCCGGTCCAAGTGTTAAAGCGGACAGCAACGAAATTGGCGTGGAAGAAATGATTATTGTGCACGAATATATTGAGCGCGTAACCTAAATCGCCATTTAGATTTTGAGCAACACTGTTGGGTGGAGAGGGCAAGTTTAAATTGTCCTCTCACCCGCAAGCTAGTCAATAAATCCCAATAATTTTCAGGTATGATAAATTATCGTGATTTGGTGATTAGTAAACAGAAGTTAATCACAAATTGCCTTATCTTAAATTTCAACAAAAATGAGGCTTGAATGTTACAAACTGAATTTGATTTTACGTTACCACGTGGTTTTGTCGATGAATATGGCAATGTCCATAAAGAAGGCACCATGCGTCTTTCGACAGCGTTGGATGAGATTGAACCACTCCGTGACCCGCGCGTACGCAATAATGAAGCTTATTTAACAATTATTTTATTGGCGCGAGTTATGACTCGGCTAGGAACTATTCGAGATGTAACGCCGGTGATGGTTGAGAAATTTTTTGCCGCAGACTTAGCCTATCTGCAAGATTTTTATCAAGAAATAAACGGCTCAGGCACAACAAATATTGATGTAACATGTCCCAATTGTGGACATAAACACACAACAGAGATTTCGTTATCGGGGGGATCATCGGCTACCCCTTAGATCGCCTGCATGAGGAGGTAGCCTTCTTAGCAATGCACTTGCATTGGTCGAGGGCTGAAATTTTATCGCTTGACCATCGAGAGCGGGCACGCTGGGTCTATTATGTTAATCGGATTAACGCACGCCCAGTTCTTTAAGAAGGCCATTTAGAAAGACACAAATTGGAGCAAGGCATCATTCTCTATGAGTATTGGCAATACGGGTAAACGCGCTCAACAAATAGGACAACAGCAAAAGTCGCGCTATCAGGTTAATTACCAAAGCTCGGCTGAAACACCGTTGTTGCCACCACGCCGTTCAACCAATACGAATGCTCAGCGGCAAGTTGAAGCCGAGAATAATGTTATTGTCGATCCACCCGCACCAGAACCATCAATTCAACGTGATGTAGAAGTTGATGAGGTTTCAACTCAAACAGCAACTGAAGAAACGGCAGGGCAAGGCGAAACACCTCAAATTTCACCTGAAGCTGTCGCTAAAGAAGTTTATGCAATGTTAAAACGAGATATACGACTTGAACGCCAACGACGGGGTAAATCTCGTGTTTAGGAGAGTATGAGTATGGATAAGCGTGATATTCTTATAGGTGCTACGATTGCGAATATGGTGGCGACCATAGATAGGGGTCCTAGTGCGGCTAGTTCGTATGATGCTCACAGCGCACATCGCTTTGTTGTTGAAATTGCAGGCGAAAAACTTGCCGCATTTACTGAATGTACACTGCCCAACTTAGAAATTGAACTGCAAGAAATTCAAGAGGGTGGACAAAATGAGTATGTGCATGCTTTACCTGTACGTCGTAAGAGTGGCCGAGTAACACTTTCCCGCGTATTAACAGGTGATGCAACGCTCTTGAAATGGTATAAGCAAATTTTGGCTGGCGATCTTAGTGATGCGGCCAAGACCATTGCAATTGTGATGTTTGATTCAACGGGTAAAGAAGTTGCTCGCTGGAATTTTCAACGTGCAATTCCAGTAAAATGGACAGGCCCTACGCTAAAATCTGATCAGGGTGCGATTGCAATAGAAAAGCTCGAACTCGTCGTACATGAATTTATTGTTTAGCGAATAGAGGAGCCTTACAGTGATTATTCGGCCACGGATGCCACGCATATTAAATCGCCGTTCTCGAACGGGAATACTTGGATTGCGGAGTTTACAACGCAGTGTGGTCCATGTGCGTCGGATGGTTATTTCGCGCTTGCCAGAACATGCGCCGGAAGATATTCAATCAGCGATTGATCAACCGTTGGTATGGTCAGATCACCAATCACTGTTAACCGGTCCCACTGAACCGGTTACGCTTGATGCAGGTCGACGACGTTCAACGTCTACGCCATTTCATCAACCTAATCAATCAGCGCAACCGGGCCAACGCGTACAACGGGCACCGGATCAAACTGAACCGGAAACAATGCCCAAAGATTTACAGGCTATTTTCAATTTCCACCGCGATAAGGGAAATGTTAATCCCCAAGCTAGCTTTATGGACCGGATTCGCGATGATTTAGTGTCACAGGGAAAGCCGGCTTCGACGAAATCAACCCGACCGGGAGCTTCGCCGACACCATCGACCCCACCACCCGCGCAACAGCCTGTTCAGCGCCAACCGGCTGATGATGATTTTCCCATTGTTGTCGAACCACCCCCACCTCGGCGGGTACGGTCACGCGTGGAATATGTAAAGCCGGAACAAACGGCGACGCCATCTGTACAAAAGCAATCTGATCAAAATAGCGAAAGTAGTGATGACGACCCCTCGCTATTAAGCTCATCAACTGAACAGCCAATCGATGAAATACCCTTTGATTTGGCAGATGATTTACCGGATGCAATGCCGGGTAGTTTTGATATGGACCCTGTTGATCAAGCGATTGCCCGCGCTGAAGCACCCAGCGGCCCACCGCAGGTTAGCTTAAGTCGTGATGATGCAGATTTGGCAGATGATTCTCCTCAAGCGTATCATGCTGATTATCAGGATGAACCAGAGGCAGATAATGCCGTTGATCAAGCCATTACACGCGCCGAAGCGCCGAACAATCCGCCTCAAATTAGTTTAAGCCGTGATGAGTATCAAGATGAATCAGCGGAAGCTAACGCTGTTGATCAAGCCATTACACGTGCTGAAGCACCCAGCAGTCCACCGCAAGTCAGCTTAAGTCGTGATGATGCAGATTTGGCATACGACGATGTTGATGAGCCATATTATGATGAGCCACACGATGATTATCAGGATGAATCTGCTACAAGTAGTGCGCTGGATCAAGCGATTGCACGGGCCGAAGCGCCTGCACCGCAGGTCAGCTTAAGCCGCGATGACGAGGAAAATTTTGCGACAGTTTTGGATATTCCGACTGAACCAGAGTCCCCATCAGATGAATCATCCAGTATTGGGCAACGTCCGCGTAAACTAACCGTTTCAAATGCAACACCGCCTATGCAAATTCAACCATTGCGGATTAAAACTCCGGGCGATGAAGAAGAATCATTTTTAGATTCGGCCAATGATGATAGTAATATTGATGATGGCGGCGAAGATAACGCTACCGCAGATATGGCTCCCGCTGAAGAAGAAACGGCGGCGGGCGATGTGCAAATGATGCGGGATGACATCGGTTACTATAGCGCCCCTGAACCTGACGCATTACCTGAACAATCCGTGGACTTAGGTGCGGCATTATTTGGTGGAAGTCAACTGCCACCAGCCCAAGTGCAACCCAGTGTTCAACGGCGACCGGACAATGGCCCGACCCCAACGGTTATGCCGCCAATTGGTAGTACTCAACATAAATCATCACCGCAATCATTTGTGCGCCGCGAAATTGACCGTCAAGCGGCACTAGATGCGCATATTCAACGGGCCGAAGCCCCCAGTGAAGATGACACTGACTTTAGAGCACCGACCGACGAAGAAACAGGCTTATTATCACTTTTGGATATGCCTGAAGATACACCTATCCAACAATCTGGTGGCGAATCGATGCCTAATATTCAGGCCAGTCGCGAACAAGAAATCGACGTGCAACGGGCGGTTGAAACTGGTGAAGTAACAAGTGAAGTTGAAGGCGGTGACAATGAGGGCGATTCAGAATCGTCATCAAATGAACCCAATTCCGAAGATGTCAAGAAGATGGCGAACCAAGTCTACTCGCTTATCAAACGTCGTTTAAAAATTGAGCAACAACGCCTAGGTGGTAGGAAATAAGGAAAGCATTTATGGCAACTAAAGGTGGACTTCAACCTGCAAAAATTAAATCCGAGCAAATCGGTGTAACCGTAGACTGTATGTTTAACCCCAAAGAATATACGCTTACCAAGTCTAACACGTGGGAGCGGAAAGCACGGCGGGGCAGTAATACACCGCGCGTTAAGTTTAAGCAAGGTGGGTCACAAACTCTAAAACTGCAATTGTATTTCGATACTTTTGAAGAAAAAGCGGATGTCCGCACTATCACTGATAAGTTGTGGAAAATGATGGCGATTGATGAAAGCCAAGAACATCCTGCCAGTCGGAAAAGTGCGCCACCGTTGTGTGCATTCCAATGGGGAACATTCTACTTTGAAGCCATTATCAAAACGATGACCCAAAAATTCACGCTGTTTCTCGCAGACGGTACCCCCGTGCGAACAACTGTTGATATTACTTTTGAGCAGTTGATTGATAAAGACGACTACGTCAGTGGGGCTCCACCACCATCGGATTATCGGCCCGCGGCAGAAGCAAATAATGTTGATAATCCTAAAAGTCTAGGTCTTTCATTGGAATAGTTTCGTTGATAAGTACGTATTTACCATTTTGGGGCGTTAGCTTGAGTTCAATACACAATGTTTATTTATTTGAGCAAGTCAATTTAAGGGCGGGATAATGTCTGAACAACCACTCATTTCTCATGTAACTATCAAAGTGAATGGTTCAAATGTGGATGTTGCACTAATGGATAATCTCGTCAACATTACCATTGATCATAGCTTGGATGTTCCAAGTGTCGCCACCATGAGCTTTCATGATGATGATTTGTCTGTGACAAACAGTGAAAAATTCCCATTGGGTGGAAAACTAGATATTCTGTTGTCAGATGCCGACAATCCACAAAACTTACAGATAGCTTTCAAAGGTGAAATAACGACGATTGCGCCAGAATTTGGACAAGGGGCAGACAATCAAGTTGTTTTAACCATACTCGCTTATGATAAAAGTCATCGGCTACACCGCGAGACCAAAACCAAAGTTTGGCTAAACGTAAAAGATTCAGACATTGCTCAACAAATTGCTGGTTCAGCAGGGCTTGCCACCGAGATAGAAGCTACGAGCGAAGTCTTTAAGCATGTCTATCAAAATGCGCTTACTGATATGGATTTTCTTAAGCAACGTGCGGGGCGGATTGGATTCGAAGTTTTTGTAGATGATGAAAAACTGTATTTCCGTAAGCCAGATCCCACAGGGAATGCGATTGACTTAACATGGGGCGAAAATCTAGGCTTGTTTAGACCGGTAGCCACGGTAGCACATCAAGTGAATGAAGTGATTGTCCAAGGGTGGGACCCCAAGAAAAAAGAAAAAATTATGGGCAGGGCTACTACTAGCAAGACACACCCGCAAATTAACATTGGCGGTTGGGGCGGGGCTGTTGCCCAGAGTAAGCTTTCGGCGGCAACAAAATTAGAAGTCCGCCAACCCGTGCAAAGTCAGGCCGATGCCAATCGTGTAGCCCAAGCGATCCTGGATAATATCAACGGCGATTTTGTTACGGCTGAAGGTGCTTGTACGGTCGGGCTACCTGACTTGAGAGCAGGTCAACTTGTAAATATTAAGGGTGTTGGTAATAAATTCAGCGGGAAATATAAACTAACATCTGTTGAGCATGACTATACATCCGGTAACTTCATGACTGTTTTTCAAGTTACTGGTTCGCAACCAGAATATGTATCACGCATGGTTTCAGCAGATCGTCATGAAGATCAACACCATTGGGGTGGAGTTGTCCCCGCCATTGTCACCAACAATAGCGATAACGAAGAAGATTGGGGACATGTAAAGGTCAAGTTCCCGTGGTTAGATCAAGACGCCGAAAGTTTCTGGGCACGTTTAACTGGACCCGGCTTCGGACCAGATCGCGGCTTCTATTTTATGCCTGAAGTTAACGACGAGGTTCTGGTTGCCTTTGAACAAGGTGATTTCAATCGACCTTATATTATTGGCGGGCTGTATAACGGTAAGGATAAACCCGCTGTGCCGATTGCGGAAACAGTGTCTGGCGGCAAGGTCAAAACACGGGCTATTCGGACCCGGACTGGCCATATTATCCGTTTTGTTGATGATAATCCGGGCGGCTCCATCGAAATTATTGATGCCAAACAAAATACAAGCATGAAGATGGATGCTCAAGGCAAAAAGATTACCCTCGATAGTAAGGGGGATTTGGATATCACAACAGTCGGCAATATTAAGTTAGAAGCAACGGGCAAGATTGATATTAAGGCCACCCAAGGGTTGACGATGCAGGGGCAAACCGTTGATATGACAGCCCTGAGTAACGCCAATTTGCAAGCCAATGCAAGCATGACGGTTAAAGGTACTCAATTGTCCGCGCAAGGTACGGCTTCGGCAGAAGTCAAAGGCACAGCAAGTGTGGCCATTACTGGCGGTATCGTCAGAATTAACTAAAATGGGAGTGGGGTATTTCATCACCGCTACCCAGATTTTGTTTAATCACTGAGAATTAGGTAGAGAAGGATATTATGGCAGATTTAGTAGGACGCGGTTGGTCATTTCCTATTCAGCTGAATAATCAGGGCAAAGTAGGCTTAACAAGTGGACACGACGAAATTAGTCAATCTATCCATATTATCCTGAGTACACGCCCCGGTGAACGTGTGATGCGGCCAACTTTTGGCTGTCGCATTCAAGAATTGATCTTTGATCCGAATGATATTATGACTGCATCAACGGCCGAACGATATATACGGCAAGCGTTGGGACGGTGGGAACCACGCATTAATGTGACCAATGTGGTCGCAACTCCCGATGAAGATCAAAACGGGGTATTGATGATCCAAGTGGATTATGAGATCAAAAAAACCCATGATGTACGCAGTTTGGTTTTTCCATTCTACTTATTACCAGATGAAGGTTAAGAAACCACCTTTTGTTAAGGAGCTTATATGCCTTTTGAAACGCCACGTCTGGATGATCGGACGTTCGAAGACTTAGTACAGGAAGCGCGTCGGCGCATTCCCCTCTATACCCCCGAATGGACAGACCATAATCTGAGTGATCCGGGGATTACGCTCATTGAGTTATTCGCATGGATGACCGATGTCCTTCTCTATCGTCTAAATCGTGTGCCCGATAAGCATTATGTCAAGATGATGGAATTATTGGGGATGCGTCTACGTGAGCCTGAAGCGGCAGATACGCGTGAGACATTCTGGTTGGTTGCACCGCAACCTACCGATGTTAAGATTCCGGTGGATGCGCAAGTAGCGACCCCACGTACTGAAAACGATCCTGCGATTATTTTTTCAACCACGGAAGAATTCAATATTCGGGTGGCTGAATTGCAATATGCCATGGCCAGTGTCCCGCCCACCAAAAGCGGTGAAAGTCGGAAATATCGTGACTTAAATGTGAAGCGTCTTGAAACGGGCTTTGATGGTACGCCTATTTTTTCAGATGTCCCCGCCGATGGCGATGCATTATATTTGGGCTTCAAGACAGATTTATCCCATCATATTCTCGGTTTAGAAATGGATGTGGATGTCGCAGGCGGTGCGGGGATTGACCCCACCCGCCCACCTTATGTTTGGCAGGCCTTGACGAGTACAGGTCCAGTTGAATGGGAAGAATGTGAAACCGATATTGACGATACCAAAGGTTTCAACGTCGCTGGGTTAATGCGTTTGCACTTGCCAAAATTGCAAGAAGGTGAAATTAATGGCAAGCGTGGCTATTGGGTACGTTGTCGCATTATTGAGCCACCACCGACGACTCCTAAATATCGCAAGAGCCCAATTCTACGTCAACTTATTGCCGCCTCGTGGGGAGCCACCATTCACGCCAGTCATGCGGCTGTAATCAAAGATGAAATTTTAGGCCGAAGCGAAGGCACACCGGGCCAAACTTTCTTTTTAGAAAGCACACCCGTTTTACCACGCGCTAAAAACGAGCGTATTTTGGTGCGCATTAGCAATGAGCAAGAAGAATACTGGACTGAAGTTCGTGATTTTGCCGATTCAACAGCCAGTGACAAACACTACACGATTGATAGCGCGACTGGCGAGGTTTGTTTTGGACCCGCCATTAAGCAACGCGATGGTTCAATGAAACGCTATGGCGCGTTGCCACCGAAGGGCGCGGCAATCGTTATGTCTCGATATCGGCATGGTGGGGGCATCATTGGGAATGTCCAAAAAGGTGCATTAAATGTCATCATGACAAGTATTCCCTATGTGGATTATGTCCTCAATCGCAAAAATGCCACAGGTGGTTTAGATCGTGAAGAATTAGACGACGCCAAAATACGGGTGCCGGGTTATTTACGCTCATTGCGCCGCGCTGTAACAGCCGCTGATTATGAATATTTGGCAATGGAAGCGGCTCCGGGTAAATTGGCACGGGTCTTTGCTTTGCAACCACCGAATAGCTCATTGGGCGAAATCAAGGTTTTGATTATTCCGCGGGTACTTGATGCAACTGGTTATATTGAACCCGGTGAATTAGATGTTGCTAAAGATGTGCGGGATATCGTCCGCGATTATCTTGATGAACGTCGATTGCTGACCACTCGTCTCGACGTGACAGCCCCTGCTTATTATTGGGTTGGCACGCGTATTCGGCTCAAAGCCAGCGATCATGCGGATGCCGAACAAGTTAAAGAAGCCGCTATCAAACGCCTCTTTGAATTTATCAATCCGATTACAGGTGGCTTTGATGGCAAGGGTTGGCAATTTGGACGGGATTTGCACAATTCTGATTTGATTGCCGCATTGCAAAATGTAGCGGGCATTGATTTTATCCGCTCGGTAGAATTGTTCCCGGTTACCTTCCGGGATGGAAATGCAAATTACGGGGCTGTTGAACAAGTGATTGAGACGGTTGCCCACGGCGTTGTAGCTTCTTATCGGCATGATATTCGCACTGATACAGATTAGGCAGGAGAAAAATGGCAGACCAACCTAAGGCGGTTCTGCGCCTTGCTGGACCTGAAGTGCCGCAAGAAACCGTTGAAGTTACAACCAAGGGGATAAAAATTGGTCGCTTGGCGGCCAATGATTTACCTCTTAAACACCAAAAATTGTCACGTTTTCATGCAGAAGTCCATTTGACATCAAGTGGTGAATTAACCATTGTTGATCTAGGCAGTAGCAACGGCACTATTGTTGGCGATACTCAACTTGAAGCTGAAAAACCCTACACATTGAGTTTGGGTGATGTGATTCGGCTAGGGCCATTTACCCTAACCGTTGAAGAACTGACTGAACCACCAAAACTTGATAAAACAGTGGCTGTTGAAGCTCCGAAAAAGGGTGACGTGCCAGAAGTACCAGCTACAATGGCCGTTTCAACAGAAGAAATTGAAAAAGCCGTCAAAGCTGAAGCCGAAAAAGTAAAGGCGGAAAAAGAAGCCGCAGATAAAGACAAATCGGCTAAAGACACGAAATCAGAAGAGAAACAAGCAGAAGAATCAGCCACAACCGTCGAAGAGGCTCCGGCTGAAGAAGAGCCAGATGACGAAGCAGATGCGGCCACGATTAAACCTCGTCAAGAAATATTAGACGAAGCGGCTGAAGCACCTACACCGCCCCCGGAACCTATTGCGAAATCGAAGAAAGAGGAAGAGGAACCGCCAGCTACGCCGGAGCCCGTCTCAAGCGAAGCAACTATTGTTCCTCAAAAGACAGATCCGCCCGTTGCGGCCCAATATGAAGAAGAATTACCACCCGCTGAACCATTGATGCCTGAGCCCGATGAGGATGTATTAATTCAATCATTCGTACCCATGGGTAAGGTGGATACATTCAAGCCGCCAGAACCACCGGAGCTACCCCCGCGTGTGCCGTTTGAAACATCACCTAACGGACATCTACCAGAACACTTAGAGGGTGTGCCACGGGATCGAAGCAACTGGTTAGAGTATTTGCCACCAATTTATGCTGAAGATGAATTTACGCGGCGTTTCTTGCTGATTTTCGAGACAATTCAAACACCCATTGAATGGCTTCTTGATCATTTCTATATGATGTTCATGTCTGACTATGCACCGCCCGAATGGTTACAATGGTTTGGGCGCTGGGCCGACATTTTGGTGCCTGAAAAAATTGAAGAAGCCAAACAGCGGGCTATTATCGCTGAACTTGGGCCTTTATTCTTAACACGCGGCACGCCGAATAGCCTGAGCCGTCATTTAGAACTTGTCTTTGGCGAAAAACCCGATATTAACGAACCGAAGAATAAACCTTCAACCTTTGAAGTGGTGTTGAGTTTAGGTAAATCAGGCAATACAGAACAAAATCAAAAAATCGCCAACCGTATTATTGAAGCTCATCGTCCGGCCCATACAGCCTATACATTGACGATTAAGTAGGTGTTTTAGGGCGACCCAATCCGGCTGATATTGACTTCACCCGCCCTCGAATAAAACTTCGGCGGCGGGTTGTTATTTTTGGCTAAAATGGATTTACTATTTGCCTAATTAGCCCATAAAGGGCTAAAGTTATATTTATTGATGAATTGGATAAGACAAGCAGGTGGAGAGTCTTCGAATTTATGAGTGATTTATCTAATCAGGTCATTGGACCCTATCAAATAGAAAAATTATTGGGGCAAGGGGGTATGGGCGCAGTCTATCGGGCGCGTGATATTCAATTGCAACGCCTTGTGGCGTTCAAAATGATGCATCCCGAAATTGCCGCCCATGAAGACCTCCGTAAACGCTTTTTGCAAGAAGCACGAGCGATTGCGGCTTTGGATCATCCCAATATTATTCGCATCCATTCCTTTCATGGCGATGCCAAAGATTTGTATTTGGTGATGGAATATATTCCCGGCGGCAGTTTGCGGGAATATTTACGTCAACTACAACGGGATAAGACTTTTATTGAAATTCCGGAGGCGATTGCATTAATTAAGCAACTCGCTTCAGCTTTGCATTTTGCCCATGAACAAAATATGGTGCACCGGGATGTTAAGCCCGACAATGTGCTCTTAAAATTGGCAACCAGCCCCGGTATTGGTGGAATGCGTTTTAATGCGGTCCTCACTGATTTTGGTCTGGCGAAGCTGGCAGATAATGCAATTGTGCAAACCGCAGGGCATAACCCGATGGGAACGTTGCCCTATATGCCGCCCGAACAAATTCGGGGCGAAAATATGGACGGGCGTACTGATTTATATGCCCTCGGCATTTTGATGTATGAATTGATCGTGGGTCAACTTCCTTTCACGCCACGCAATATTCCTGAAGCGCTTAAAATGCACAGTTCAGATGATCCGCCGCAACCCGGCTCGATCCGCGAAGGATTATCACCAGAACTGGAAAAAATTATTCTCAAGGCGATTGCCAAACATCCCGATGATCGTTTTCAAACCGGGAATGAAATCGTTGCCGCTATTGATGCTATGGAAGAACAAGCTCAGGCCGAAGATGATTATGATCCAGATGAAAATCTGGCGACCTATATTGACCCCAGCATGCTGGATAGTAAAAAAGAAGCCAGCCTCGGCACCTATTTGGCGTCTATGCCGGGTGTGCCGGATTTAGGTGATATTGAAGTCCCTGAAGCGCCAGCCGGTTTACAAAGTGACCAGTTGGTGATTATGCGCAAGGGATATTCCGCGCGTTATGTGCCCATTGTCAAACAAACGATGGCCATTGGGCGTGACCCATCCAGCGATGTTGAAATTCAGGGCGAAAAAGTATCACGGAATCATGCCCAGATTGAACGCCGCGCAGATGGCACCTATACCGTTACAGATTTAGGTAGCACCAATGGTACGTATATGAATGAAGCCAAGCTGTTGAGCAATGTGGCGGAAGCTTGGTTACCCGATCAGATTGTGACTATTGGCCAATTCAGTCTATCCATTCAAAAAGCAGTGACCTACGAAACGCAACGTAATGTTGAAGCTGTGCAAAGCGATGTATTAGGTGGCGGCGTTCCAGGGCTAGAACCACCCTTTGATCCAAAACAGACGCAACGCACACCAATGACAACCGGCGGTCCGCAACGTAAGTTAGTGGATGTCCAAATCAATCCGTCCCTCGTTACGGTTGAACCCGGTAGCCAAGGCAGTGTCAGCGTTGAAATCTATAATCAAAGCGATATTGTTGAACACTACCGTATCCAAGTTCAAGGTATTCCGGTTGAATGGTTTACTGTTCCGCCTAATCGTCTGCAATTACTTCCCGGTAATCGCGGCAATTTACCAATTGCTTTCCATCCACCACGTAACCCCAAGAGTACCGCAGGCACGCATACCTTTAGCGTACGGGTAAGCAGTGAAGAACGCGGCGCTGAAATTGGCCGTGGCACGGGCATGATTACCATCAAACCGTTCTATCAATATTCAGTTGATATGGAACCAAAGCGTGTCCGCAAGCGCGGTATGGTCCGTTATATCATCAATAACCAGAGTAATGCCCCGGATAGCTATACCATTATTGGCCGCGACCGTGAAGAAGGTTTGGGTTTCTATCCTCCAACTCATTCCGGTACTGTCGGGGGTGGGCTCACTGAAGTATTTGAATTTGAAGTACGCCCCAAACGCGGCAATTTCATAGGGACAATGAATAGCTATCCTTATGAATTGCAATCTGAAGCGGCTTCAGGGCGTCAAATGGCCCAACAAGGCGAATTGGTACAACCCGCCACCATTCCAATTTGGTTACTCAGTATTTTGATGTTGTTATGTATGGCATGTCTCGTTTTGTTGGCAATGCTCTATATGAACCGCCCTGAAGATGACACCGTTGTTGCTGATAATATCATTACTGAAACCAACCAAGACGTCCGTGATTTGTTAACGGCCACCGCCGTCCAATTTGCCACACGGGAAGTCGCGCGTGAGGAAACAGCCACAGCAGAGGCACTTGAAGATAATGACCGTGATGGTTTGACCAATGCGGAAGAAGCTGAACTCGGTACCTTGCCCAACGATGATGATACCGACAATGATGGCTTGACCGACGGCGAAGAAGTCAACGAGTACGAGACTGATCCGCTTGAAAAAGACACCGATCACGATGGATTGGACGACGGTGTAGAAGTTGATGATTATGAGAGTGACCCGAATAAGGAAGACTCGGATGGTGATGATTTACTCGACGGCGCTGAAGTATATCAGTATGATACCGATCCAATGAAGGAAGACACCGATGGTGATACCATCAAAGATGGTATTGAAGTCAATGAATCACATACTAAACCCAATGTTCGGGACTCCGACGGTGATGGTGTCCATGATGGGTTAGATAAAGCACCGAATGATCCAAACGCAAGTTAGTTTTCAATAGCCCAAACTTGTCTTAAAATTCAAGAGAGATGGTTTAAAAATTAAGCCATCTCTTTATTTTTCATGAGAGGAGCCACATCATGCAAAAACTAATTATTTTGTGTCTTATTATCGGACTTATTCTTGGCTTTAGTGTTACATCATCGTCCCCTGTTCTTGCTCAGAGCAGTGACACTATTCGGACCGAGATACAGCTTAATTTTCAGCAAGCCTCACCTAACGATATTTGCCAACGCTATATCAATCAATATGCCGGAGTCTACGCTTCAAGTGAAAATTCAGATGCGGCAGGCTTACCCTTTATTAGTGAAACTGATCGAGGAATTGCGTGTGGATTTGTTTCAACCAGCCAAATGCGCATACAACTAGCGCGGCCCGTTGAAAATATTACGATAACCTATAGTGGGGATATGGCGCTCGAATTTCGCTTAAATGGCAACTATGTAACAGATATTGAAGTTTCCGGGGCCACCCAAGGTTTGTATGAGCGTGCTTTGCGCTATGATGAATTAATCTTCAAGAGCAATGGCTTCAGCGATTTATATCTCTATCAACTCTACTTTGGCTTTGATTTTGTGCCATTATCGACTGTCTCTGAAAATTTTGATGATGCATCCAGTGGAACACGGTGTACCGATTATTTGCAGGAAAAGGGTTGGATTGTCAGTGATAATGTTGAGTTGCCCGGTCCGCTTGTGGCAAGTTCGGCAACAGCCGGTCAAACGATGCCAGAATGTGAGTTTAGTGCTCAGGAAAATCTCTCCATTTTCTTTACGGAACCGATGCAATACGTCCAATTTTCTGTATCCGGTGCCGTTGATATCACACTACTTCTCGATAGCAAGCCTATTGCGCCAACTTATATTGGTTTTGGACCATTTTTATATCAGCAAGTAACACAGGCCGCGTTTAACGAGATTCAACTCAGTACAGATGATTTTGGCGTACGTATCGACAATCTTTATTTTGCTACGCATACACCAATCAGCCGTCCGTTACTGATGACTGAACCAGATGTAAACAGCGAATGTGCCGACGTCTTAAGTCAATTTGAAGGCATTACGGCGACGGGGAGCACATCCTCCAGTTTTGAAGGGCCTCATATTCTTTGGAATGAAACCCAGGGTATCGGGTGTGAATTCGAGCCGGGGAATGAATTACAGATCAACTTTGCCACACCGATTGAATATGTTGAATTCTGGATTTATGGCGGCGCAGATGTGGAATTCTGGCAAGGGGAGACCCTCATTGAAACCGTCGATGTTTCTGGTTTACCCGTCTACTATGGACGGAGTCTGCGCAATGGTATTGATGCAATTCATTTTATTGAAGTTAGTGGATTTTCGTCATTCCACTTGAGTGATATTCGTTATGATGCAGAATAAATAACGTGAGTTTTGGTAGATCAAGAGCCTAAAGACCCTTGTAAAGGAATCACCAATGGTTGAATGAGAACGAGGATTATCACCATCTTCGTTCTCTTGCGATAGTGTATAGGATTGGGAATTATGATGTATCATCAACCTCACCCAAATATTAACCATAATCTGGTGGCACCGTATAGCATTGAAGAATGTCAACGACGCATCAGTGACTTCCCCGAAAAAGGCGTTAGTCGCCTAAAGACCATTACCGAATTCCCGCCCGGCGATACATATAACCAGCCATTTACGCTGATTCGAATCTCAC
>JBNLCD010000033.1:7222-19550 GCA_050303635.1 Anaerolineae bacterium | reverse complement strand
TATAACGGTGAATGGCCCACAACGGGCTTTGGATAAAACCTAGATGATAGAATTTGGCCATTTCCATTAAATGTGTATGGAAAGACATGACCAATGGTTTATCCAATGTTTTGGCAAAACGAATAAACATCAAACCCGCACACCATGGATTAGCGACATGAATAATATCCGGATCAAATTCTTCGAGTTTACTAAATGTTCCCTTCATGGGGATGGATAACCATGCTTCAGGGTACATGGGCATAGGCACGCTGGGTGTAATACTGACAACCGGGTAGCCGTTATATTCTTCAACATGCTCACCCGGTGAAAAGACCATTGCTTCAATGCCATGTCTTTTGAGATGATCTAGCAATAAACAAATGACAGTGACAACACCATCTAATTTAGGTAAAAAAGTTTCAGTAAATACAGCAACTTTAAGTGGCTTCTGGTTTTCAGTCATTGCTAGACATTTCTCCCCCAGCATAAAAGGCAATAAGGCTGACTGATTGTTCCAAAAAACTGTATGCTTTTCAAGCGCTCATTTATGTTTTACCTAATTACATGGTTTGTCAGAAAGAAGGCACGGCTATAATAGACACTTATTGGATATATTTGATTTAGAAAACTGATATTGGGAAAGATAGTTGAAAATGAAGAATCATCTGACGCTCTTTGTCGGGACTTACACCCAATCCCTACCGTGGGTAAATGGAACTTGTGGCAAGGGCATCTACACTTATGATTTTGATCTGCAAAGTGGTGAACTTACCGCTAAAAACAACGTCGTTGAACTTGCTAACCCGTCGTTTTTAGCAATTTCACCCGACGGAAAATATCTCTATGCAGTCAGTGAAATGGAAGATGTTGATGCGGGGCAAATCAGCGCCTATGCAATTGACGACAGTGCAAATCTAAAACTCATTAATCGTCAGGCATCATTAGGCAGTAGCACTGCTTATACGGCAGTAGATCATTTACAGAAATGTGTTTTGCTGGCTAATTATAATGGTCCGCAAGCTGTGGTCATGTTACCTATCGCATCCAATGGCCAACTTGAAGCGGCGAGTTGTGCAATTGAACATACCGAAAAACCTGTCGGTACCATTCCTGATCGTCAAGATCAAGCTCATGCGCATTGTATTATTCCTGATCCAACCAATCAATTTGCTATGGTATGCGATTTAGGGCTCGATAAAATTTTTGTTTACCGACTTGATCAAGTAAATGGTCAACTTATCTTGCATGATGAGCTAGTTCTGGCGGCGGGGGCAGGTCCTCGCCATTTAGCGTTTCATCCCAATGGTCAAGTTGTCTACGTGATTGAAGAACTGTCTTCCAGCATCACATTATTACACTATGATAGTCAACAAGGCAGTTTGCAGGCAGGCGAAACAATTTCAACTTTACCGGTTGATTTCACTGATCATAATCAGAGTGCAGATATTCATATCACGCCGAACGGCCAATTTCTTTATGCGTCCAATCGCGGCCATGATAGCCTTGCTATTTACGAAATAAATCAAGACACCGGACAACTTCGTCTAATTGGGCATGAATCTACCCAAGGCATAGCCCCTCGCAATTTTGTGATCGATCCTAGCGGAAATTATCTCCTTGTTGGCAATCAAGACAGCGATAATATTGTCGTTTTTCGTATCAATCAACAGACAGGTGAACTAATTGATACAGGCCATACAATGAACTGTCCAATGCCCGTGTGCCTAAAATTCTTGGCTTAAGTGTATAGTCAAAAAGAAAATGGGTAGTTGTTATTGAGCAACTACCCATTTTTTGTTACTTATAATTGACTATATTTTTTAGTGGCGGAAATGACGGACTTTAGTCAGTACCATCGCAATACCCGCTTCATTGGCTGTCGCAATCACTTCTTGGTCGCGAATAGAGCCACCCGGTTGGATAATCGCGGTGACACCGGCATCAATGGCAACTTGCACCCCATCTGTCATCGGGAAGAATGCATCGGAAGCTAAAACCGCACCCTTAGCATTTTCACCTGCTTTGGATGCGGCCAAATAAACAGCGTCAACTCGACTTGGTAATCCACCACCGATGCCAAATGTGGCCGTCTTTCCGGCGAGTACAATCGAGTTACTTTTGACGTGTTGGACCGCGTTCCAAGCAAAACGGAGAGCTTCGGTTTCATCCGCCGTGGGATGCCGTTCCGTTACGACTTGCCAACTGGCTTCCGGCGGGTCGCCGATGTCCCGATTTTGGATGAGGACACCACCCAGAATACTGCGAATTTCAATGCCCGGTTGATTGGCTAAGTGAGGTACGGTCAGCACACGGCAGTTTTTCCGCCCCTTGGTCAACATTTCTTGAGCGGCTGGATCAATTTCAGGCGCAATGATCACTTCGACAAATAATGAGCCCAAGGCATTGACAAATTGCTGATCAATTTTTTGATTAACCGCAACAATTCCGCCGAAGGCTGAAATAGGATCGCTGGCCAAAGCCCCTTCAAAGGCTTGTATCAAATCTGGGCCAACGGCGATACCAGTGGGATTGAGATGCTTCACAATGACAACCGCCGCCGCATCTCCTGGATTAAAGGCTGAGACTGCGCGCCATGCGGCATCGGCATCCAATAGATTGTTATACGATAACGGTTTACCCTGTAATAATTGACCGGTTAAAGGCCCTGTTGTAGATTGACGTGCATAGAGAGCGGCATTTTGATGGGGATTCTCGCCATAACGCAATTCTTGCACACGTGTCAGCGCTAATGAGAATGTCTCGCCAATTTGTTCCGTATCACTGGAAGCTAACGATTCATCTTCGGCCAAAAACGCATAAATAGCCGTATCATAATCACGGGTGTGGGCAAATGCTTTGGTGGCGAGTTGACGACGTTGTTGTAGACTAAGTTTACCGTCAACCAGTGCATCGCTGACCCATGTATAATCGTTGGGATCAACGACAATCACAACTCGTTCAAAATTTTTGGCGGCGGCCCGCACCATTGTTACTCCACCAATATCAATTTTATCAATAGCTTGGTCAAGTGTGACATCCGGCTGGGCAACTGTTTTTTGGAATGGATACAAATTACAAACAACTAAATCAATGGCACTAAATTCCGCTTGCTCCAATTCAAGCTTATCTTGGCTGTGATCACGTGCCAAGATACCTGCATGAATGGCCGGATGTAAGGTTTTGACACGACCACCTAACATCTCACCTTGACCCGTAACTTCTTCGACTGGTATAACCTCGATTTCGGCTTCGGTCAATGCTTTGGCGGTTCCCCCACTGGCGATTAATTCCCAACCAGCGATTCGTAAAGCTTTGGCAAAAGGGACTAATCCCGTTTTGTCAGAAACACTTAATAAAGCTCGTGGCATATCTTCTCCCAGAGAATTAAAACAAGTCTAAAACGGCGAAATTATAGCATGATGATGCGCTAAGGAGAACGCAAAAAAGCGCGAGATATCTCGCGCTTGTATAGTTTGCTCAATGAGTGAAACGACTTAGTTTTAGCCTAATAGTTGCGAAACAAGCCAACCCAGCGCGCCTAGATTAAGAACGAGGAGGACAATAACTGTCAATATTGCGGATAGTTGACCACCACCCTTGGTTGGCGCTTTTATTTCGGCTGGGATCATTTGCCAATATTTAGAAGTGTCTGATCGCTGACCACCACTGGAAGCCATCGATAACCGTTTTTCGCGGCCGGCATTCACAGAAATCGCATCACTTAACGATTCTATTTCTTCTTCGTTATCCAGTAAGTCAAAATCAGCATCATCGTCTTCTAATAAATCAGCGAAGGGATTATCTTGACCGAAACTAAGGCTAGCACTGGATGATTGACTTGAAGAACTCACGTCAATTGGGCTATCAAATGGATTGTCATCAAAACCAAGAGATGTACTGTTAGCCATTTCAGCGACTGGCATCTCGCCAAATGGACTTTCATCGGCAGAGGCAAATGGTGAAGCAGATGTGCTGGCGCCGCTACTAGATCCCCACGGACTTTCTTCAGTTGTCGCGGGTTGCGCGGCAGGTGTTTCCCCCGTGCCCCAATCTCCCCAAGCATCTGATATAACTTCAGCATCCTGCGCCCACGGTGAAGGCTCTTGCGTTTCTTGAGCAGGTAATGCCTCGTCCCAAGGCGAAGAATCATCTGCGCCCCACGGACTTGTGGAAGCTGGAGCTGAAGTGTCAGAAGAATCAGATTTAAGATTTAGTTCGCCAATCCATTCATCATAATCCTCGCTCGTGGGCTGACCAGCGGCAGGTGTTGAGGATGCCGCCGGGGTTGAGACTGGCGGTGAAGCTGGCTCATCTCCCCACGGTGACGGTTCATCAATATCTAAACTCGTATCACCCCAACCAGATGACGTATCTTCAAAAGCAGAGGGACTTGGATCAGGTTCCGCACCCCACGGTGAAGATTCTTCAGCAGGCTCAGGTGTAGATGTTTCGCCCCATGCGGGGTCTGGTGCACCAAATCCTTCGTTATTGGCCCAAGGGTCTGCGTTGGTATCAAGATCCCCCCAACTTGCGCCAACGGGCTCATCATCCGCAGGTGGCGGGGAAGCTGGTTCGGGGGTTGGTGCCGCAGGTGTACTACTGCCCCAAGTATCACCGCCGGCTTGTGTGAAAACGGCACTGGCATCTAAATCACCCCAACCCGAATCTTCCTCTTCGCGCATATCTGGACTCGCGGGATCAGATGTTTCAGATGAAGTGAAGGGCGATTGGCTTTGTGAAGACTCATCAAGATAAGTGCCCCAACCATCATCGGCGGGTTCAACTTCCTCTTCAGTGTTGATTCCACTCCAACCAGTTCCGCCCAGTGGTTCTTCTTTCTTTTTGGGGGGCATTTGCGCCAGTTTTTTATTGACTAGCTCTAACCCTTTCTGGGCTTTTTCATTGTTGGGGTTAATTGTTAAGACATTTTCTAAAGCAATTTGTTTATCTTCTAAACCGTCAACTGCCGCACTTAATAGCAACCATGCTTTTTCATTATTTTCATCAATTTGCACGAGATTTAATAATATTTCTTGTGCCTTCGCACGGTCACCTTTTTTATATAACGCGGCGGCTTGTTTTAACATTTTTGCTGGGTCAGCCATAGCGCTTAGCCCTCCAGTTGTTGGTAAATTCGTAGCTAGAGTATAACACAAACTACGCTTAAATTTTGGCAGTTAATAAATCGTTTCAGCTTCGTTCGAGTTTAGGAATTATTGCCAATACCCCGCAAAATTTGGGGGATGGGTTAATACAAATTGTGCTATTGTTAAATTGAATGAATAGCGAGGACTACATGGATCATGACATCCCAAATACTGGAACACCAATATACTGTACTTATTGTGGATGACTATCCGATTTGGCGGGAAGGCATCGCCGCTATTTTAGCAATGGACCCCCATCTTGAAATCCTTGCAGAGGTCGGCACAGGTTTAGACGCATTAGATCTTGCCTTTGAGTTACGCCCCGACGTTATTCTGTTAGATGTTAATCTACCGGACATCAACGGTATTCAAGTTGCCACCCAACTGAAAGCTAGTCCGCTCCAAACCAAAATTATCATCATGACCGCACATGATGATCACCTTCAGGTACTTCATGCGATGCAAGCTGGTTGTCATGGTTATTTCACCAAAAGCATAGCCCCGCAAGAACTGCGCCATGCCATTGAACGCGTTATGGATAATTGCTATGTTGTTAAGCAACAAGAGTTTACGGCAGAAAGTTTGCAAGACTGGCTCGAAAACGAATTGCGCACGCAACCCTATTTATTAACTCCCGAGGGTAAAGGTGGCTTGTTGAGCCCCCGTGAGATGGAAATTTTGACCTACCTGAGTTATGGCCAAAATAACCATGAAATTGCCGCACAGTTAGATATCCGCTATCAAACTGTCAAAAACCACGTCAGCTCGATTCTAGCAAAACTAGATGTTGAAGATCGGTTTCAAGCCGCCTTATTTGCAATTCAGCATGGTTGGGTACGCCTCCCTGAAGCATAATAGCTTCGATATCTTGTCAGTTTGCAAGTTGAAGGAAGATCAAATCATTGGGAAAAGCTGAACTTGTAGCCGCTTATGAAAATGCCCGGCAAACCTTTTTAGATGCGATTGATGGTCTTGAAGATGATGACTATTTAGCGGTAGGCGCAGTGGGTATCTGGTCTATTAAAGATGTATTGGCCCACTTAACCGCATGGGAATCGGAGTTAATCACCGCCTTGGTCCATGTCGAAAATAAGAAAAAAGGCGCGCCCAACATCATTAAAATTGATGAAATTGATGAATGGAATGCCGAACGTTATCATGAGAGTGCAAGCCGGGGTTTGCAGGTTATTTGGGATGATTTTATGGGTATTCCCAAACATCTCATTCAAGCCATTAATGCACTAGATGATAATACCCTTGATGACAATCGCAAATTCCCGTGGATGGAAGGTGAACCACTCTCTTATGTAGTCTATGAGAATGCGATTTGGCATGAACAAGAACATGCCGATAATATTATTCACTGGCGTGAAGAAGTCCTCGGACGCTAACTAAACAACAATATTAGTTTGTTAATTATCGCCTTGTATATGATTCCATGAGTATCATATGCAAGGCGATTTTTATTTTTATTTCACAAATTTTTAATTGTCAGTAAATTCGAGCGGTATATGCTAGGTTTGTTGCGTATAATAAGATTTATACGCTTCAGTCTAGTCATTACCCAAGGAGAATTATATCCAATCATGCGACATGCTATTGTGTTATTGCTTATTCTAGGGTCGATACTGCCATTTTTGTCATCCTCTGTTGCAACCGTTCATGCTCAAGATGAGTTGGTGGCCACGCTCGAAGTGTTTAATGCTGGTGTTGAAATTAAACGCGCTGGAACCGACTTGTGGTTACCTGTAAATATTGAAAGCCTCGTTGGCCAGGGGGATGCTATCCGCACCGATGAAACTGGCGAAGCACTCATTACCTTCTTTGCCGACGGAACGTCATCTGAGATCGAGCCTAACACTGAAATGGTTATCAATGAATTTATTGGCGATGAAGACAGCTTCAAATTAACGCTTGAAGTCTTGCGTGGTATTACCCGTCAACAATTTGAAAGTCTCTTAGATCAAGACTCCGACTCCTCTTATCAAGTGATCACACCCGGTATCACGATGACAGTACGCGGGACAGATTTTGCCGTACGTGTTGAAGATTCGGGCCGTTCGGCATTGATTACAACTGATGGGCTTGTCGATGCTGACAACACTGCCGTTGAACATGGCTTTGGGGTTCGTGCTGAAGAAAATGGACCGTTGAGTGATGTGGTTCCAGCGACGAATTTTGAAGAATTAGACGCCGCTCTTGATGGATGCGCCGCCTCTAACGCGCTGTCTGGGGATATTTTGTTTGTTGTGCGGCGCGCGCCTGATATGGATAGCCAAGTTATCACGACCCTAACGCCTACCGAAATTGGCGAAGTTTTTGGTGTAAGCGCCGATGAGGGATGGTATCGTATCCCACTTGATAATCCAACATTTGAATATGGCTGGGTGTCTGCCGCCTTAGTCGAATTAGGCGATAATTGCACCATGTTGCGTGAGTTCCCGAATACTTACACCGAATAATATCTACTGAAATAAGTAAAAAAGCACCGCGTTCTGCTCAAGATTCGTGAATGTGGTGCTTTTTGCAATTATAATGACTGAGTCTATAATAGGATTAGTGGCTAAAATAACGTTAGCCAAATACGCCGCAAATGGCGTTATCATCAATTGCAATTAATTATGAAAGGGATATTTTCCCACCGAATTTACTAGGCAAATTAGTCGGGCCAGCAATATTCACCTAATTAGTACGGTCAGCTAACCATTGAAAGGTCAAATAAGTGATGGTTGCCAAACTGCGGACAATGGCAGTTTTTATTGGATTACTCAGCATAATGGGACTTGCTGGTGTTCTTAGTTTACCAACTCAACCTGCTTACAGTCAGAGTCAACAACTTGCGGCACAATTGCTGGTTAATGATGCCACCGTCGAAGTCAAACGGGCCAATACTAACGCATGGGTACCTGTTCGCGCGGAAACCATTATTAGTGCCGGTGACCAAATCCGTACGGATGAAGCTGGCCACGCTTCAATTGATTTCTTATTTATTGATTTAACAATGGAAATTGAACCTGCTACAACTGCCCGAATTATCCGTTATGCAGAAATTAATGGGCAAACCGAAGTTGTCATCCAGATTGATCAGGGCTATACCTCTCAAATCTATCAAGCAGAATCCACCACCCAAAACTATCAAATGCGCTTACCCGGTATGATTTTGGCGATGGATACTTCAGCGTCGCATGTCCGTGTGGAAGATAACAAACGATCGGCAGTGCTGGTGGATGAGGGTTCAGTCCGCGCGATTGCCATTAACGAAGAAGTTCCAATTGAGAAGGGTTTTGGCGTACGCTCGCCGGTTGATGAACGGCTCAGTGAAGTTGTGGAAGCACTCGATTTTGCACAGCTGGATGCGCGTCTAGATGGTTGTGCCGGAACAGCTACCCCAGAGGGGGATTTCAGTTTTAATGTCCGCATGGGTCCTTCTGAAAATGCACCGCGTATTGGCACGATTAGTGCCACAAATATCAATCGCTATTTTGGGCAAACAGCCGATGCCGCATGGTATCGTATTCCCTTTGGTGGCTACTATGGCTGGTTCTCGGCGGAGTTGGCTGAAATTGAAGTCGACCCCGAATGCGGCGAAATGCGCTCTTTTGGCGAAGACCATCTGGAAGATATCAATAAGTTCACCTTAGTCGGGACCACAAATAGTGCTATCGTGATTGTTGATTTAGCCAATATTCGAATTGGTCCGGGCACATCCTATAGGATTGTCGATACCGCCCCAACTGGCAGTTTCTTGGTCGTCAATGGTCGCACAGATGACAATGATTGGCTTCAAATTTATCAAGGTGATGGCAAATTAGGCTGGGTTTATTCCGGTTTAGTACGTCTAAACGTTGATTACGCCGAACTCAATATTATTCCGATTGATGTCCTTGATGTTGATCCTGAAGCTGATGCAACTCCTACCGTAGAAGCGGATGATACGGAGGCAAACGATACTGCGTCTGAAACTACCGAAGAATAGGATTATTCTTTTATGCTGAAGCGACGTTCTGTAAATATTTCAAGAATTCGACGACTCCGCTATGGAGTCGTCATTGGTATTATCATTGCCATAGTTGTATTAAGCATGTGGTCTGGTGGTTTTTTCAGTTCACTGCGACTACGCTTAAATAGTGTGCGCTACGCCTCGCAACAACCAACTCAAGGTCGTATTGCAATTATTGCGATTGATGACCAATCGTTAGCCGAATATGGGCGTTTTAACACATGGTCACGGACGTTATATGCAGAGCTGATCACCGCGCTAGCCAACGATGGCGCGAAAGTCGTTGCGTTCGATGTATTGTTCGCTGATCCAAGTGCAAATCCTGAAGAAGACGAAGCGTTAGCAGAAGCGATTAATCAAGCACGACGCAGTGAAAACCGCACGCGCGTTGTGATGCCAGTCGCTGGCGAGCGTGAAATTACAACAGCCGATACTCAAAGTCTGCAATATGTCAATTTTATTCGGCCCACGCCCCTGCTGAGTGAATATGTTCGGAATTTCGGGTTTGTAAATGTCACCCTCGATCAAGATAGTTTTCTGCGCTGGCAACCAGTTCTAGCACAGAGTAGTGATCAAGATTACTATGAAGTTTCGTTGGGAGTCGCCGCTTACCTAACTTATTTCAATATTTCTTATGAGCAGATGCAAGATGAGCGTGTTCTCAAATTAAAAGATGACAATAAACTCTTCATAAAAGATTTCGATGTACCACTCGATGCACAAGGCCGCACACTCATTAACTATTTTGGTCGACCAGAATCTGATGACTCCTTTGAAATCTATTCGTTTAATGATGTTCTCAATGGACAAGTTCCGCCGGGCACCTTTGAAAACAAATTGGTCCTGATTGGGGCAGTCAATGCCACAGGCCTAACGGATACTTACTCGGTTCCCATTGGTCTTGAAGATCAAACGATGTCTGGGGTCGCTGTCCATGCCAATTTTGTAGAGATGCTCTTTCAGGAAAAATTTCTGACCGAACAAACCAATACATCGCAAGCTATCTTAATTTTTGTTTTTGCGTTACTTGTCACCATTGCTTTGTCTCAATTACGCTGGCGGTTTATTCTGTTTTTGACACCGCTATTTGTAGTCGTATGGGTTTTAGGCGCACTCTACTATGGTCAGGTCAATTTAGTTGTCATGAATTTATTTGATCCACTCGCGGCGATTATTTTGCCTTTACCCGCGGCACTGGCCCTCAATGTCTACCTTGAAACACGCCGTCGCGAATGGGCTGAATTGTTGCTCGATAGTGTTGTCACAGCCTCTAGTCAGCAACTGGAACTCGACCAAGTACTCGAAACTGTTGCGCGGGATACTCAACGAATTCTCGATAGTAAAGAAGTACAAATCCTGTTGTGGAATGATATTGCACGGCATCTCGAACACGCCTATCCGCCGCTTGAAGAAGGAGATACTTCGGGGCCGATCTCGCGCGAAATCATTCGGCTAGCAACGCATGCTCTGCGCACCCATGAACTGGTTGAAACCCGCAAATATATCATTATTCCACTCACTTGGCACGAAGAAAGACTGGGAGCCATTGCCGCTATCCAATCAAAATCGCTGAATAATCCACGCCGTCAAATGCTAAACTTATTCGCGGGTCAAACCTCCTCGATTATTGCAAATGTTGATCTTTATCGAGAAACACGCGATTTAAGCGAACTTAAAACCCGGATGATTCGCATGGCTTCGCATGACTTAAAGGGTCCTATTGGGGTTGTTATTGGCTTTTCTGACTTACTCATCGAAGATCAAAAAGACCTTAGTATGCTAGATGAAGAACAATCAGATCATCTCGACCGTATCATGGATGCCGCCGAAAATATGGAACGTATCGTCAATGATATTCTTAGCATGGAACGTTTTAGAAGTGGGTCGGGTACATTTAAAGAATACGACCTGTTAGAAATGGTCCAAGAAGTTGTGGCACGATATGCCAACCAAGTGAAAGATAAATCCCAAGAATTAACGTCGAGCTTTCCGTCAGATTTCACGACGATGTATGGTGACCGTGAGCAACTCCACGAAGCCGTTAGCAATATTGTTGGTAATGCGATTAAATACACACCGGATGGTGGTAAAATCAGTGTTTCATTAATCCGTGATAGTGGTTATGCGTTGATAACCGTCAAAGATAATGGTCCCGGTATTGCTAAACAAGCGCAAGAACGGCTATTCCAAGAATTCTATCGCGTTAAGACTGAAGAAACTGCTCATATTAGCGGGACGGGTTTGGGGTTAAGTCTAGTAAAATCCGTCATCACTGCCCATAAGGGTAAAGTCTGGGTAGATAGTGATACCGGCAAAGGGGCGACATTCTTTATCCAACTGCCATTACCGGCAACGATGGGTGTCGATTTAGAGAAGTTAAGAACCTTACACACAGATGAAACTCTGCCGTCTAGACCAGCTGACCTTGATGCTCGAATTAAAGCAAGTCAACAGAAATAAAAAAACACCCCTATCCTTACTAAAAAGATAGGGGTGTAACATTTTACAGATTAGCTCTTTTGCGGCATTGGTTGAATATTCGTCGGTGCTTGAGCCAAGCTTTCCAACTCGTCTTCAATGATATCTTCGCCTGCAAAGGCTGGTAAGAATTTCATGCCTAGACTAAAACCCAGAACTAGAATTGAAATGACCCCGAAGGTTGCCGCCCATTCCGTCCAAGCGGGTGTGTAGCTTGTCACGAGTGGATTGGTAAGCGGTGGCGATTCTGATAATGGTTCGGCAAATGCCAGCAAGGTGGTGTGAATCCGATTGAATACCACACCTGCCGCCGCTAGGCCTGTGCCAATCATGAGCAACGTGACACTCTGACGGAATTTAGCGCGTATCAGCAAAACAGCCGCCACTAAACCACCGAGAATTAATTCCCAGCCCCAGAAAGTCACAGCAAAATCACCGGATGAAAGCGATGTATAAGCTTCGGACCGTCCGGGAACATAGCCATAATTACCAACCGTTGTATCCCAGAAACGCATGTACAAATAGCCAATCAAAATAATACCGGCAATTTGTCCCGCATCAAACAAGACCTTCATCGGTACCAATTGCTTGCCTTTGAGCCATTGCACCAGCAAGGTCAAATGAATGGTAAACGACATCCCGCCGGCTACTGCCGAAACAATAAAGAGTAAGGGCATGGTTGTGCGGAAGAGATAGGACCGTCCCGCGACAACACCATAGG
>JBNLCD010000033.1:0-7212 GCA_050303635.1 Anaerolineae bacterium | reverse complement strand
ATGCAACATCGACAGGAACAAGCCGATAATGGCCAATACAGGTGCAAAACGATGGATCTTGTGCGCGAAATGAGTAACTTTAGGCACACGCTTTGCGATAAGCGGCAAATCAGCCACCATCGGAAATACTTCCAGCGTCAGCACTGAGAAGTAAAGGGTGATACACATGGTCACTTCCCAGAGCATCGAATGGACATTCCAGTAAACCCAACCATGCCAAAAGCGATCCGGTCGCCCGATATCTAAAGCTAAGGCCATTAAAGCGCCACTGTAGCCTAAAATACCAACGAAAACCGCTACACGTGCCAAGGGTAGGTACTCTTTACGACCCATGATGTAGGCAATCGCTGAAATCGAGAATGCGCCAGCCCCCATCGCAATACTGGAGAGATCGAGAATAATCCACAATCCCCACGGCGAGCCATCACTCATATTGGTGACAATGAGCCCTTTCGTCATAATGAGAAAGACCGCATATAAACCCACCATGAGTACGACGCCCCAAAACGCAATCCAAAGCCAGAAGGGGGTTATTAGTTTCCTTAGATTAGCTAACATTTAAACCTCCTCTGATTCGGGTAAAAGATAATACACACGTGGATTGGTTCCCAGTTCATCGCGTAGAAAGACCGCTTGCCGACCCTTAAGTGCTTGTGAGGATGGGCTATTGGGATCGCGTAAATCACCAAACACACGAGCTTCGGTTGGACACACGCCACAACATGCGGGTGTTACCGACTCATCATAACCGGGCCGCAATTCAGTACCTTTGGCGGCATCTAACCGATGGACACAAAATGTACATTTTTCGACCACGCCGCGCGGGCGACGGTCGACTTCAGGTGTCCCCCACGTTGGGGCTTTGGGATTCTTATCTTTGTTTTCTTCCCAATTGAACACGCGTACCCCATAAGGACAGGCCACCATACAGTAACGACAGCCAATACACTTGTCATAATCCATCGCGACAAGACCATCTTCTCGATGATAGGTTGCCCCGACTGGACATACTTCAACACAGGGTGCATGTTCGCAGTGCATACAGGGTCTCGGTAAGAAAACGGGTTCATCAAATGCTTCATCAGCTTTCAGGACAATATTCCATAAATGATCCTTGGCCGTGTCATTCGTTGCTTGGCAAGCGTAAACGCATCGCTCACAACCAATACAGGCACCCAAATCAATCACCATTGCCCAATAAGGTTGATCGGAGTCAAGGCCGCTATGATTAGCGACACCGTGCGGGTCATCCTGAGCCAGAAACGAATTCCAGACCCATGTCCCCGCTAACGAGGTTAACCCCAATCCGCCCAGGAGTTGTAAAAATTCACGCCGTGTAAGTTCACGGGGTTCAGGTCGAACTTGATCAGTCATCCATGCACCTCCCGCACTATATTAATTTGCGGAAACGGAAGAAGATGAAGAGCACAATAAAGACAATAACCATGCCTAATGCGCCACCGATAGCGCCAGTATTTAGATTGTTATCAGCTTCATCTTGGAGTGAATCAACTTCGTCTTCCAAGTCAGCAATTCGATCAATATCTTCTTCTGTTAAGTCAGCTTCACCTAATGTCAGTTCATGAATATTGCCATGACATTCGGCACAAACAGCCGGTTCGACAGCCATTGAGTGGCCCGTTGATACTAAGAAAATACCATCTTCAGTTCTATTATGGCCCATATGACAATCCACACAGGTCATATCTTCACCCATATGAACCTCATCGTGGGTGGCATCAACATGGCAATCGCCACAGGTTGAATTGACATCGCCTAAGATGAGACCGTTATTGTGGGGGGTGTGACAATCCGTACAGTCAACACCTGCCGCTTCGTGATCACTAACCAGCCATTCGTTATAGGTTGGCGCGTGGGCACCACTATGACATTGTCCGCAAACCTCTGATGCTGAAGCATCGTCAATCGGTCCGGGTGGATGTTCGCTGGCAGTCGCATTGGTGTGACAGCTATTGCACGTAACGCCTTCATGACTGTACATATCCGTATCAGGGTTATAACCCGAAGCATGACAGTTCATGCAATAGGTTGGACTACCCTGTTCCGCAAATTGAGTCAAGAACGTATCGCCGAGCGAGGCATTCGCGTGCGGTGAGGCTTGCCACTGACGATATTCATCGGTATGGCATTCTTCACATTCAGTTGGATCGCGAAAATCTTCGGCTGAAATGACAGTGGTGAAATTAAATTGGACCAAATTCAATTCAACTTCAACAGCATCCAAAAGCGTGTCCGTATAAGCATAATTGTGAACACCATAACTGCCATCATTTTCTACAAAGGCCAAAGCCTCCGTCACCCATGGTGCTACGTCAACAGTATTTTCTAGCGCAGATTGGGCAACCATCAAACGATGTTTGGTTTCTTCTTGGGTTTGCGTGATGAATGAAGCCATATATTCAGGACTCAAGTCAGCATGACATGATGTACAAGAATCGGTGTCTAAATTGACATCACCATTCGGCATCACAACATTCAGCGCATGACTTGTGCGCGTCCCGTCACTGACTGGAACTTCATTCATATGACAGGTGGTGCAGGTTGGGCCTTCTTCAGATGTGAAATGCGAACCGGGTTTGCCTTCAATACCTTCAACCAACGCAATCCCTTGGAACATTTCAACCACTGGGTGATGGATGCCCTCGGTTAAGTCAGTGTTTTGGTGACATTCCGCACAAAGTTCATCCGCTGAAGCGACCAACATGAAGTCTTCTTCAGTTTCGGTGTGTAAACCATGACAGGTTGTGCACGTTACCCCAAATTGAGCTGTTTCAACGGTTAAAACTTCTGGCAAATCACCTTCACGTTCACCCGCTTCAATTGCAGTCATCCACGCTTGGTTTTGCCGATAATCACTACTGTGGCAACTTAAGCACTCAGGTTTAACCTCGGCTTCACTTTCTTGCAATACGGTTAATGCGTTCGCATGACCAGATTCAAGCCATTCGTTAAATTGCATATTGGGTTCTTTGGCATTTCCGGTAGCCCACCAATGAATTTCATCATCTAGAGCCGGAAGCGTATAACTGTCCAGTAAATTATGATCCCATGTATCATAATCAGTGGGGAAAGGATACCCATCAGTGTTTTCAGTGCCACGACTATGGCATTGACCACAAATTTCAGCATCGGGGCTGAGCACAATTGCATTGCGAATTTCAGCTAGTTCGCGCTCACTGGGACTGTCACCTGCATCATCGGCCACATCAGCATGAACACTGCCAGGGCCATGACAGGCTTCACATTGCACACCTTCTTCTTCCCAATCCGTTCGACGGGGAACATAAGCTGTGGTATGACAGCCGGCGCAACTTTGACCAAAGTCATACGCAGGATCATCCCAAGTTTCGGCAATGTCAAAAGGTTGCCAAATTTGGTCAATCACATTCCATTCAGCAGGAAAGACACGATAAACATCGCGCTCAACTTCATAGACATAGCGTTGCGCGTAACGGCCGCCTATTGTGTAAATAATATCTTCAACAGTAAAGGCGCGGGGTTCTTCTTCGCCGGGGAATTGAACCATACGAGTTTCTTCACCAACTGAAAAGTCAGCCACAATAAGTTCTTTGTCGCGTTCCACATCTTGGAGCGCCAACATATGCGGTGACTCTTCAAAGTCCCGTGCGACATCACGGTGACAGCTGGTACAGTCACGACTGCCAATATAACTGGCATCGGAAGGATCTTGCGCATAAATGGGACTTATCATGACGGCAGTTGCAACCACAATCATGGCAATACCTATAATGATAAACCCTAGCGCAAATTGGTTTTTAGATAACACTTTACGCATACTTTGTTGTACACTTTCTCTGGGTCATCCTATTTGGAAAGCTAAGTTTGGAAGACTGGTATCCAAATAGGATGGCAATTTATTTATTACCAATAATTTTTATGATTTACTCGTCCTCTAAATCTATTAGACCTTTTCTAATTGCGTATTTGACCAATGCAGTTCGTGAGTGTAAATCAAGCTTCCGCATCAAATTTTCGCGATGACGTTCCACTGTTTTCACTGAAATACCAAGTTGATTGGCAATGGCCTGATTGGTGTAATCTTCCGCAATCAGAGTCAATACTTCTTGTTCACGCGGGGTTAAACCGTCATAGCGATCACGTGCATCGTCATCACTATTCACCCGCTCTAAATAGTCAGTTACTAAATTTGTGGCTACACCGGGTTCGAGAAAAACATGACCACTCGCCACAATTTCAATGGCACGTAAGAGTTCATCGGAGGCAACTCGTTTCGGTACATAACCAGATGCTCCAGCCTTCAGCATTTCGAAGAAATAATCGCTATCTTCGTGGACAGTCATGGCTAACACGGCAATATCCGGCATTTGCTCTTTGATTTTGCGCGTTGCATCAATGCCATTCATCTCTGGCATCGTAATGTCCATAATAATGACATCCGGTTGAAGCTCTCGTGCTTTTTCGATAGCCTGTTGGCCATTTTCACATTCGCCAACTAGCTCCAATTGAGCTTCGTCTTCTAGCATCATTTTCATGCCAGAACGAACGATCTCGTGATCGTCCACAATTAGCACACGAATTGTTTTCATAGACCCACCTTTTCTGGTACTAGATCAAGTGTGAGGGTAAGGACTGTTCCCTGACCGGGCACAGACTCAAGATGAAGGTGAGCATCAATTAAGCTGGCCCGTTCTTGCATTCCTAATAAACCCCACGCGGTGCGTGCTGTGTGTGGCTCCAATACCTCGGCAAGAATAAAACCTTTGCCATCATCCCAAATTTTGAGTTTTAGTTGATTACTATAAGTAAGTTCCACTCCGGCCCGATGGGCATGGGAGTGCTTTATGATATTGTTCAATCCTTCCTGTACGATGCGGAACAAGGTTGTTTCAATTTCTGGCGGCAAATTTTGTGCTTCGCCGTGCACCTCATACTCAACAGTGACATCAAAATTTTCGCTACAGCGATTGACTAACCAGCGCAAAGCCACGGTTAACCCCATATCGTCCAATTGTGGGGGTCTCAAATCGCTAATCAAGCCGCGTAATTCACCAAGGGCTAGCGTGGCTGATTTCTCGAGTTTACGGAGATAGTCAACTTCATTGACGTTGCCATCTTTCTCCAATTTTTTAGCTATGCCGCGTAGGCCCATCGATAAGCCTGTCAACGCCTGACCTGTTTCATCATGTAATTCACGGGCAATCCGTTGCCGTTCAGCTTCTTGGGCACCCGTAATCCGTTTAATCAACATACCGCGTAAAGCATCCCGCTTGCGTACTTCAACCAATAAGCGTTCTTTTTCGGCATTGATCGCCCGCAATTCTGTGTTGAGAGCTTTAAGTTGTTCGCGGGTCTGTTCTTCGACGTTTTGTTTGGCTTCTTCCATTGCTTGTAAGCGTTGTTGCGTTTCAACTTCTAACGCACGTAAAACACGAATAATGGAGAAAGTCACAACTAGCGCCAGCATTGCTCGAATGACTTGAATTGGAAACCCAAAAATATCTAGGAATAAGTCATCGTTGATCACATTCGCTGGGAAGAAATCCATATTTTGAACAACAACCTGTCCAATAACCCCATAAATAGCCATTGTGACTGAAGCCAATGTCAAATCTTGTACAAAAACTTGCATTCCTCTTTCCTGAAAGACTGTGCGTTGATGCCAAAGAGCAATACAGGCCATTACACTGGCTGGGACACCTAAGATATAGCGGGCTAAATTACAAGATGTGCAAATCCAGGTGCGATCATCAATGTCAAGAATCCAACGGGCACTGATTGCAACAACAACATAACCAATAAGCAGAAATGAAATTACCCGATAGGTTTTTTCATTTTTCTCAAGCTGACGGAGCATTTCGGCAAAAGCCATCAGTGCCAGAAATGAGGCAATGAGGAGTGATAAACGGAACCAAGCTAAACTATCAGGTATCGTTGTATCGTAGTAAAAGCCTAAAATTTGATCGAGCATGTCCAACCATTCATGGACACCATGCAACAGACCAAATCCAGCGAGAAAGCGAAAAGCACGGGCCAAATGTAGGCCCGATGACCGTCCCGACTCAATTAATAAAGCCAAACCCATTGAATAAAAGGCGAGGCCATACACAAAATAAATCGGGATAATTGCTTCTTGCCAAAACTCACTCATCAGCAAATCTTCTTACACATAACTTTCTAGCGTTAACCCAACTGTAACTATTATTTGAAAAGCCAGTAAGTAACAAAAGGCGTTAGTTCCTCATGAACAAAAGCACAACACCCATCCGCCAAACACCCCATACAAATTGGGGTGTTTACCCCATATGCGGTTATGCCTGTTAGCGGATTGGCGTGGGGTCTGAATTTTGCTAGGATTGAGCTAAATAAGAGGACTTTCAAGAGGAGCAAAAATGAACGATTTCGTGGTAGTCTTGACCGTCGTTGGCCTGTTCCTCCTGCGGATTGGTATACCTTTAATTCTCTTGATGGTCATTGGTACGCTTATCGAACGTCATCAGGAGCGGCAACGCGCTGAGATGCTGAAGATTCACAAGATGTATGAGCAAATGGAACAAGTCGAAGATACAACCGAAGCAGAGATCCAAAAAGCCGCCTAAAAAGGCTTCTATTAAGAATTCCCTCTCGCGACACACATTACCTAAAGAAAAAGCCTGTTGGAAATTTTTCCAACAGGCTTTTGGGGTGGGTAGTGGGATTTGAACCCACGATTTCCTCATCCACAGTGAGGCGTCATAACCGCTAGACCATACCCACCATTTAGGTTGAATTCCAAGAGGGCATCAACAAAAAATATGGTAACCGAACTTACAGTGAAGTGCAAGACCCAAGATAGGCACAGGCGTAATTTATTTGGGGTCAAGTTGATACTGCATAAAGAAGTCCCAAATAATATCCGTTGCATCCGCATGCCAACGATGTCCTAAATCGTCATAGCTATACAATTTGACAATACTGCCTGCTTCACAATTTGCCCATGTGTCGATAGTTAAGCCGACTTCAGGTGAAGTTGTTATCGGTGTTAAATTACAGCCGTTACGCTCTGCCCATGCGTGGGCCCAAACCGGCAGTGCGTCTGATACGCCCTCAATACCATCATAGCTAACAATGGCATCGCGGCGACCATGTATCGCCAAAACCGGAATAGGGCGCGCTGGATTGCACTCATCACCCGCTGAATAAGCACCTGCTACGGGCGCAATGGCTGTGATG
>JBNLCD010000032.1:0-19560 GCA_050303635.1 Anaerolineae bacterium | reverse complement strand
AATTGCCGAAGACGGCACGGGCTGGTTAGCCTTGCCCGATACACCGCTTGAAATGGTGGCCGTGGGTGAACACGGTGTGGGCGAACTCGATGAAAATGGTTTTCCGCTGACTATTGATGGCTATATGCGCCTTGATGTCAAACAGACAGCGCTCAAATCAAAAACAATCGAACCCATTGAATTTGGCATTGCCCCCAATAGTGTGCGTATCCGTTCCATCAAACAAGCCGCAACCCTCCAACCCAAATATAAATATGACGAAGAACTAGATGCAGTTATTGATCAGGAGACAGGCATTGCCTATCGTCCGATTGAAGGCACATTTACCGCTGAAACGGGCGAAGAACTGACCCCCGGTTTTATTGTCTACATCGGATTGCATCATTATGAGCGTTTCCTCGGCAATAAAGGTTTTCGCGAGCCCCTTGGCCGTATTTTAGTCTGGAATATCGCCTTTGCTTTTATGTCGGTCTTTGTGAGCTTTATTGTGGGCTTAATTGTAACCATCTTATTTGATGATTTACCGGGTCGCCAAGTGATCCGGGCCTTGCTGATTATTCCGTGGCCCATTCCCGTTTTGGTATCGATTTTGATCTGGCGCAGTATGTTGAATCCTGATTTGGGATTTGTCGCGCCAATGCTGGAGACATTTTTCGGAAGCTCACCCGCTTGGTTCCAAGATCCGAACTGGACACGGGTCGCCGTCATTCTGGTGAATGTGTGGCTATCCTATCCCTATTTTTATGTGATTTCAGCCGGCGCGATTCGTTCAATTCCTACTGAAATTTATGATGCGGCGATTGTGGACGGCGCGGGTTGGTGGGCGAAATTCTATCACATCACTTTACCTCTGCTGTTACGTATTCTCACACCGCTATTGATTGCATCGTTTACGTTTAACTTCAATAACTTCAACGTCATCTATATTTTCAATTATGGGAATCCGCCCATGGCCAATACCATTGTGCCGATGGGGCACACCGATATTTTGATTTCATTCATCTATCGGTTGGCTTTCACCAGCACCAATGTGTCAAATTATGGTCTGGCGGCGGCCATTACGGTGATGTTATTTGTTCTCGTGTCGATGATGGTTATGTTCCAAATGCGTTTCACTAAGTTATTCCAAGATATCGAGTAAAGATCATGAGCGAAAAAAACTTACCACAAACTCCATTTGTCAAACCATCATCGGGGAATCGGCGTCAACTCAATAAATGGCTATCCTATGGATTTCGCTATATTATCGCGGCAATCTTAATTGCATTTGCCGTGGCTCCCGCCCTCTGGGTTATCTCGGCTTCGCTCAATCCAGCCAAGTCTTTAGTCGGTGGTACGCTCTTTCCGGAAAATCCCGGTTTTACGAATTACGATCAATTGCTGGGAAATAAGTTTTTCCCGTATGAAAAGTGGTATCTAAATTCCTTGAAGGTCGCTATTGCGACGACCGTAACCACGTTATTTA
The DNA here is from genome assembly GCA_050303635.1 of Anaerolineae bacterium. Lineage (GTDB taxonomy): Bacteria > Chloroflexota > Anaerolineae > Aggregatilineales > J027 > JAKEEQ01. Next base: position 18,095 of record JBNLCD010000032.1, on the reverse strand, counting down.
TCACATCACTGTCGGGCTATGCGTTGTCCCGCTTTAGATTTATTGGGCGACGTACATTGATGGTGTCTATCCTGACCCTCAATGTTTTCCCGTCTATTCTCGCGATGGTGGCCCTTTACACGATGTTTCAGCAAGTGGGTCTCTATGTGCCAAGTTTGGGTCTGAACGCACACATCCCGCTCATTGCCATTTATGTGGCTGGCGCGAGTGGCATCAATACGCTGATGGTTAAAGCGTATGTGGACAGCATTCCCAAAGAATTGGACGAGTCGGCGTTGGTGGATGGGGCTTCCAATTGGCAGACCTTCCGCTATATCCTCTTTCCAATTATGCGACCCATTGTCATTACGGTGGGGGTACTGACTTTTATTGCGGCCTACGGTGATTTTGTCATTGCGCGGGTGCTCATTACCCAATCGGACCAACTGACAGTCATGGTCGGGCTGATGCTTTTCCAAACAGACCGTTTTGATCAGGATTTTGGCGTGATTACCGCCGGAGCTGTTCTGGCCGCTATTCCCGTGATTTTTATTTACATGTCCCTGCAACGGTTTGTTATTGATGGGTTAACGGCGGGGTCGATCAAAGGATAAGAACAATGAGATTTGCGAAATCATTATGGGGTTTAATGGTAGGTTTACTTATCCTGTCGATCGGCCTTCCGTTTAATTTATCGAATGCGCAGGAAACTGAACCCGTCCAGCCGTATTATTTCGGCGTCGATTTATCCTACGTCAATGAAATGGATGATTGTGGCGCGGTTTATCATGAAAATGGTGAGACCCAAGATGCGTTTGCATTGATGGCTGAACATGGGGCAAATTTGGTACGGGCGCGTTTGTGGCATAATCCTGATTGGACGGATTATAGCACGCTGGAAGATGTCAAACTCACCTTGATGCGAGCCCAAGAACAAGATATGGCCACGCTCTTGGATATTCACTATTCCGATAATTGGGCGGACCCCGGTCGCCAAGAAATTCCGGCGGCATGGGAAAATCTAAAAACCACCGACGAGCTCGTCGAAGCCGTCTACACCTATACCTATGCTGTGCTGATGGAATTACATGCCAATGACCTGACGCCTGATTTTGTCCAAGTTGGGAACGAAACCAATTCGGGGATGCTTAAAGAAGTAGTTAGTCTCGATTGGCCCCGCGATGCGCAATTATTTAATGCGGGGATTCAAGCGGTGCGTGATTTTTCGGCGGAAACAGGAACTTCTCCGCAAATTATGCTTCATGTGGCCCAACCAGAAAATACAGGTTGGTGGTTCCGCGAAGCCACCGCCGCCGGCATCACAGATTTTGATGTCATCGCAATTTCTTATTATCCACAGTGGAGCACGTTTTCAATTGCCGATATGGGCGCACAGGTCAGCTATTTGCGCAATCAGTATGCCAAAGAAGTCATGATTGTGGAAACGGCTTATCCGTGGTCACGCGAAGCCGTCGATGAAACTGCTGATAATATTCTGAATCAGGGCTTACGGGGTTATCCGGTGAGTCCAGCCGGACAACGTCAATTCATGACTGATCTAAATCAGAGCGTGATTAGCAATGGTGGTTTGGGCACCGTCTATTGGGAACCTGCTTGGGTTTCAACGACTTGCTCAACCCGCTGGGGCCAAGGTTCCCACTGGGAAAACGCCACATTTTTCGATTTCCAGAATGAGAATGAGCTCCATGAAGGCATCGATTATATGCAATATCCGTATGTCTATCCGACTGTGCTGGTGGATGGCACCATTGACGATACTTATGGCGAGCCGTTGTTTGACGATGAAATTGGCGATGCACTTGAGGACGTGGCGGCTTTTGACTTAACCAGTTTACATGGGACGGTCACTGACAATGAGATTTATCTGGCGATCAGTTTAGCCGGTGATATTTATGCAGAACGTGGTAATTATCTCATCTATTTTGATACCACGGGAGATGCCAACGGAGCGCCGCTAGATGTTGGCAACCGTCCGATCACTGCCGCTGAACCATTTTATCCCGAATATAGACTTGATATCACCATTACTGAGCAAAAAGGGACGGTTTCAGGAAGTTATACTCTGAATGTATGGATCAATGAGGATTGGGAAAAACTTGCTTTCACCGGGGGTGTGGCTATCCATGCCGCTGAAACCTCTGTTATCGAATTGGTTATTCCACAAACGATGCTAAATAACCCTAAACTACTCAATATCGCCGTGATTTCGACAGATAAAACACGTCTCCACACCACAGGGGATATCTTGGGCAAGGCTTCCACCCCAAGTGATTGGGAAGAAGCTGTGATCCTAGATGATTTTATGCCACTTGATCTATCGAATTAAAGCACCCCGGCCAACGAAAATGAATCTGGATTCGGCATAGTGCGGTTGAATCCAGATTTTTGATTTCCTCGATATTCTTCTTTATCCCTATTGCCTATTTGACAATTTTTCAGATACGGTAAAATATCTTTCTAATGTTCGTGTAGCTCTATAGTTACTTTATGTAATAATGGTTGATAGACAGGCTATTCTGCAAGGTCATTGATTTGTTCAAGTACTTTGACGCTGTTTGTTATTCAATTTTGTTTCAGCTATACTGGTCACTATGGGGCACATATATCCTCTTTTGAATTGTGGTGAGTATGTAGGTTGGCATGATGCAATTATTCCCTCGCCCCTGAAGCGTTAAGATCAAAAGGTTTGCTACATTATATATACAAGGACTATCTCTTCATGCTAAAAACATTTGTCGTAACTGGCGGAGCAGGCTTTATCGGCTCGCATATCACAGAACGTCTCTTACGGGATGGACATAAGGTTCGCGTGATTGATAATTTTTCAACAGGCTTTCGGCATAATCTAACACCTTTAGCGGAAAATCCCGAATATCGTGATCGCTTGAGTATTCATGAAATTGATTTAACAGATTTAGCGAGTTTGCCGCCAATTTTTGAAGGCGTTGATACGGTTTTTCATCATGCGGCTTTAGCTTCGGTCCCACTGAGCGTGAGTGATCCACTCAGCACCCATCATCATTGCGTAACAGCAACCCTGCATGTGTTAATTGCGGCACGTGATGCAGGCGTAAGACGCGTTGTTTATGCGGCATCCTCAGCGGCTTATGGGGATGTAGAGGCTGAATATCAGGTGGAAACAATGATACCTGATCCCAAATCACCGTATGGAGCCGCCAAATTATTTGGTGAATATTACGCCAAAGTGTTTTATGAAGTCTACGGCTTAGAAACAGTATGTTTACGCTATTTCAATGTTTTTGGCACACGCCAAGATCCCACATCCCATTACGCGGCGGTGATCCCGATTTTTGTCAGTCGGTTACTCAAAGGGGAAGCCCCCATTATTCATGGCGATGGATCACAATCGCGCGATTTCATTTATATTGATAATGTCGTGCATGGCAATCTACTGGCGAGTACCGCGCCAGATGCGCCGGGGCATGTCTTAAATATGGCCACCGGCTCAGAGATTACGATTCTTGAATTAGCCAAACGACTGGATCAGATTTTAGGAACCAATATCTCGCCCATACATGATGCGCCGCGTGAAGGCGATATCAAACACTCGCAGGCCAATATTGATTTGGCGGGACAGATACTTGGTTATGAACCAATCGTCGATTTTGACACTGGTTTGCGCCGCACTGTAGAATGGTTCAAGACGGAATTCACCAAATAAGCCAAGTTTTTACACAAGCAAATTACCAAGATTGACCATCGTCATCCGATAATAATTTTCGCCAGTAGAGTACATATCCTTTATGAAAGATAAAGCATCAAGAAAACATATTCGCGGTTCAGCCGTCCTATTCACAGGTCGGCTTATTTCTGTCGCGCTAAACGCCATCTTACAGGTCCTAATTGTTCGTTATCTGGTCAAAGCGGATTATGGGGCGTTTGCCTATGTGCTAAATTTCGTAGAAATTGTCGGCATTCTTACCTTGATTGGCTTAGACCAAGCGACCTCTAGGTATATACCAATTTACCTAGAAAACAAAGACTACAATTCGCTTTTTGGCCTGATTGTCCTCAGTGTTTCAACCATCCTTGGCATTGGCTTAGGGGTGGCGTTCTTACTGATAGGCACCCAAAACTTCGTGATGGGCGAATTTATCAAAGATAAATTGACGCTCAACTTGTTGATGTTGATGATTCTATTGGCTCCCATTCAAGCCATGGACGGTTGGTTCCAAAGTCTATTTGCGGCTTTTTCGCATGTGCGGGCCATTTTCTTTCGGCGCTATTTGCTTGCACCCGGCTTGAAATTGCTGGTGGTTATTCTGGTTATCCTGACGGATTCCAATGTCTATACGCTGGCCGGAGGTTATCTTTTAGCAAGCCTCGTCGGGAATTTGATGTATGTGTGGATGTTCTTTAGCCTCATGCGTAAGCGAGACATACTTCAATTTTTCCGCTTACCGACTCTCCAATTTAATGCCCGCGTCATCTACGGTTTTAGCGTTCCCATTCTGAGTTCAGCCGTTGTGTTAATCTTCCGCAGTCAGCTGGCGGTTGTCTTCCTAGAATATTTCAAAGATGTGACAGCCGTCGCTGAATATCGAGCCGTCCAACCCATTGCCCGTTTGAACAGTGTGGTCTATCAAAGTTTTGTATTCCTATATCTACCACTCGCAACACGCATGTTTGAGCGGAAAGATAAAGAGGGTATCAATGATTTATATTGGCGGACCACGGCATGGATAGCGCTTGCGAGTTTCCCTGCATTTATCGTAACATCGGTGTTAGCCTGGGAAACTGTCCCGACATTGTTAGGCGAGCAATATCAAAACTCATCTATTGTGATGGCTATCATGGCCATTGGCTATTATTTCAACGCATTGATGGGCTTTAATCTGTACACTATTCGAGCCTATGGCAAGGTGCGTATTCTGGTGGGTGTCGATATTATCGTACTCGTGGCGGTATTAATTTCCTATGTCACGTTTATTCCGGCTTATGGCGCAACCGGGGCGGCACTTTCTTTCACATTTGCAATTATGCTCGCCAATACGCTCAATCATACATTGATGGCCCGTTACACGGATATCAATTTATTTGATCCCACATTTCTACCGGTCTATGTCACCATTGGCATCGCCATTGTGGGTATTGCGTTATTGCAATTCATATTGCATGCCTCTCTGTTTATCAGTATTCCAATCACTGGCGTGGTTTGGCTAGGGCTATTGCGCATCAATGCGAGCCGCTTGCAAGTTGGCGAAATTTTCCCGGAATTAACCAAAGTTCCTATTCTCAAGCAATTGATTAAGGCTTGATCTAGCTAGGTCTAAATAAATACAAAAACGGGCGATGATGGTATCGCCCGTTTTGATTTTAAGGATTATTGGGGACTGCGCAAAGGAACTAGCGTGCTAGTTTGTTACGGACTTGTTTCAGGAATGGTTTCGGGTCAGTCAGGGCCCAAACCGCAAAAGTTTTATGGCGGGAGAGATAGGGTTTGACAAATGTCAGAAAAGACATAAACGTTTTACGCGGTTCACGTACCAATGAATAACCCAAATCATGAATGAGATCAATATAGTACGTGGATTGGTAATCCGTCGCAGTTTCGATTGTATCCTCAACATAATCCTGATAAATCATCCACGGCACATCGACGCCGCTCGCGACCGTCAGTTGTAGATTTTGCGAAAGTCGGATGTTAGCCTCGATCAATTTTGGCAATCCATCCCGTGGATCGCGCTTGAATTCGATATCGGCAAAACCGCGAAAATCAGCGGCGCGGAGCAAATTACGGGCGTGTTCTTGCACATCTGCAATCGGGGGGACAGTTTTCCCGACCCGCATGACGCCCCACATTGGCGGAATCTGACGTAATTTAACATTGAAGACTTCGGTTCGAATATCGCCAGCCTTATCGATGTAAATTGAGACGCTTTCGAGTGTCCCCGTATCATCGCCCGGTATAATTTCTTGTAAGACCACTTCCAGATTGGCTTTTTGCACATCGGTTAATATGCGGTGTAGCTCGTCGACCGACTCCGCAATAAACATTTTCTTGTTAAATTTCTGGAAAAACTCATGCGACCGGACAGGTTTAATAATCAACGGCAAGCTCATCGCGGCAATGGCTTTTTCAATATCCTCAGGTTGCCGGACGTGGAATATCGCTGGATGCGGTACGCCTGCTTGATCCGCAATTTCATAGGTTTTGTCTTTGTCAATGAATATGCGTGTGATATCTAAATCAGGCGTAATGATGCGATAGAATTCACTCAATTGTTGCTTATGAGTAGCCAAAGCGACGGCATATTGATCGGTATTTTCTAAAAGAAGCGCACCGCGCCACTCTTCTGACCGCTTGAGCAAAAACTCTAAAAGCGCTGAGGTATCACTGGGAGGCGGACCAATCACAGTCTCGTCGATATATTTTGACGATAGGCCAAATTCATGCGAATCATGCGTCACCGCAATAACTGGTATACCCCGTTTACCCAAGGCCCGAATCGTGGCAAGGCCGCCATGCCCACACCCGAATACAATGACTTTATTATGTGTCATCAATCGTTACCCTTAATTCTTCCGCCGGAGGAACTTATTAGTCGCACGGCGCAGTCGCCAACGGATTTCCTGTACGAAAGGCATTGGGTCAGTAAACCATAAATAGGCAAAACTGGTGTGTCGACTAAAATACGGTTGGAGGAATTTCACGATGTTCCGGTCGGGATCACGCCGAACAAAGTCTGCGATATCCGCAATGATTTCGACAAGATAGGTTGCTTCGTGATAGTGATCGATGATGATTTGGTTATCATTGACCAAATCTTGGAAAATCAGATAAGGAAAGTCTACGCCAGCTTTAACGGGCAACGGTAAACTCCGGGGCAAACGCAGATTGACTTCCATCAATTTGAGCTGATTGTCGCGATAATCACGCTTAAATTCAACGCTGGCAAACCCGTGATAATCGATGGCTTTTAATAAATTAAGGGCGAGGTCGGCCACCTCTTTGTTGGGCGGGGTACTTTTACCAACGCGCATAACACCATACATCGGCGGTGTTTGGCGGAGCTTGACATGACCAAAGGCCGCGGCCAAATCTCCTTTGGAGTTAATATAGACATGTACCCGTTCTAGGGTTTTATAGTCTGTGCCGGGAATGATCTCTGAAATGACCACGCGTAAATCTGCGTCTAAGGTTCGGGCGAAATCTTCACGAAGTTCTTCAGGTGTATCAGACAGAAACGCCTTCTGGCCGAATTTGGTCACAAATGCAACTGAGTCTACCGGTTTAACCATGACTGGAAATTCGAGGGTGTCGATCACCGCTTCGAGGGCAGACATATCTTGGGGATCAGCGATCTTGGGATGCGGCACCCCGGCTGTATCGGCCAAGCGATAGGTGCGATCTTTTTCTAAGAAGGTCAACGCGGTGTCTAAATCCGGTGTAACGAGCTTGAAATGGGGCGTCAACACATCTTTATTGCGCGTCAGGATGCGGGCGAAATAGTCGTTGGTTTCAAGAATAAGCGCCCCCTGCCAATCGTCTGCCCGCTGAAGTAAACTGTCGATAAAGGCTTGTTCGTTATCGGGGTGCGGAATTTCTTCCCATTGTTTCACAAAACGTGATGACAATCCGGGTTCTTCGGGATTATAGGTCAAAACCAGAATGTCTATATTATGTTTGGCTAATGACCTTACTACGGCCAGCCCCGAATGCGCACCACCTAAGACGATCACTTTGGGTCGCTGAGTCATTCTAAATCCTTACTATGTAACGAAAATATGTTGAAAAAAACGTTGATGTTTGGGTGTATTGAACTAGGATAAGTTTACTCTATCGTTGGGATATCGAGCAAGTAGACAGGCTTTAGAAAACTAGACTTGATGGGGATTCTTCAGTAGAATAAAACATGCCGTGTGAATGCTGAACAACAAAATCATGTACAAAATTCAGGCATTTTTCCCCGATTATTTGAAATTTCTATTGGTGTAAATGGTTAAAAGTATGCGCAATCATGATCTTTTACAAAAAGTCCGCGTCATTCTGACAATCGGACTATACAGTATGTTAATTGGCATTTGGCTTGTGCCAATGAATATGACACCTGTTGCCTCTTCCGATCACACTGGTGAGCCGGTTGTACGCCTCAGCTATTTTTACAAGCCACCTGCCAGCGAAGAAGAACAGCAGAGTGTCATTAGCCATTTCGACACAATAATCCTGACCCGCAAAGATGAGTGGTTTCGAGATGAAATCTACGATTCGACGGGACGCAACGCCCTCCAATATTTGCGCTTTGAAACGATCCATGATCCCTGTGGTCTCGCTACCCAAGATCATTGTGATTGTGATAAAGAACCCTTTTCCAATAATGTTGGTTGGGAATCTGATGATGTCTGCCGTATTCGAGATGAACATCCCGATTGGTTTCTCAAAAATACCGATGGCAATGTGATCTATCTCGAAGACTTCGTATTCATGGATATCGGTAATCCTGAATGGCAACAATTCTATCTATCGCGCGTCTTGCAGAGCCAAGAGCGTGAGGGTTGGCATGGTGTATTCCTAGATAATGTGCGGGGCAGTTTAGATCATATTCGGTTGTTGGACCAAACATTGGCCAAATATCCAACGGATGAGAGCTATGTGAATGCCACTGCGAATTTCTTGCAATTTCTAGATGAAGCTTATTTTCAGCCACACGATATTCCTTTATATGCGAATTTGCGATCTATGCCGACGAATGACGCTCATCAAACATGGTTGCGCTATCTCACCTATTTGGATGGGGCCATGGATGAATATTGGGCGATTGATTGGGGGCCCGGATATTTGGCACCCGCTGACTGGGAATATAGCCTAGAAACAGCAACGCTTACTCAGCAAGAAGGCGACGAATTTATCGCGGTATCACATGGTGAAGCCAACGAAACCGATCGTCAACGATTTGCCTTTGCCAGTTTTCTGCTGATTACCGATGGCACATCGTCTTTCCGGTATGCAGATGGAAATTATCGCGAAGTATTGCTTTATAACAACTATCTGCTTGATCTCGGTCAACCCTTAGGTAGCCGCTATCAAGTCGGTGAAATGTGGCATCGTGAATTTGAACGAGGCTATGTGGTGGTCAACCCGACCCTAAATCTTGCAAAAATTGTCGTACACTAAGAACTGAGATCAAATAACAGTGAAGATCCTATACTATATTGATAGCCTGAATATTGGCGGTGCCGAAAAATTATTGCTCGAAATGCTCGATGCTTATCGTGAAGAGCATGAGATTCGAGTGGGCTATTTTACCGAAGGTCCTCTGCGCAAAGATGTAGAAGCGATGGGCATTGCCACGCACCGCTTAAGTTATCGCGGCTTAAAAGACCCCCTAGCCATATGGCGAAGTCTGCAATTGATACGTGAGTTTAAGCCGGATGTCATTCACACACATTTAAGCAAGAGTGACCTACTGGGTCAATTAACTGGCGGCATGTTGGGTGTGTCAGCGCGGGTCAGTTCCATTCACAACGTAGATCCCTGGCGCAAACATCAATTGTTTAGTCGAGTCATGCGCGTATTGACGGCACGTTGTCAACGATTAATCGCCGTATCGGCTGAGGTGCGGACATTTACACTCAAGTGGAGTCGTTATCCTGATGACAAGATCATCGTTATAGACAACGGCATTGATCTGACACGGTTTGATCCAGCAATAGTCAAACCAATTGATCTGACCCAATTTGGTGTGCCTGCCGACGCGACAATTATCGGTATTGTGGGACGCCTGCTCGAACAAAAGGGGCATGACTTTTTTCTAGACATGGCCCATCTGCTGGCGCAAACTCACGAAAACTTACATTTTCTAGTGATTGGTGACGGCGCGTTGCGTGAGGCTCTTGAAATGCGGACCCAAGAACTAGGTTTAGCTTCTCAAGTCACATTCACCGGATTTTTGGATGATGTACCCGCCGTTTTAGCTAGCCTCGATATTATGGTTTTTTCATCACGATGGGAAGGCTTGCCGGTGGCATTGCTAGAAGGTATGGCGATGCAACGACCGATGGTCGTCACCGAAGTGGGTGGTATTCCGGGCGTGGTTGTTAATCAAGAAAACGGGTTATTGGTACCAGCCGAAAATGCGCAGGCGTTGGCCGATGCTTGCAGTCAAATTCTGCAAAATCCCGATCTCAAAAAATCATTAGGTCAGCAAGCCCGTGCCACAATCCAGCGTGACTATGACCAACAGAATATGCACCAGAAAATCCTCAACCTCTACACTGAATTGCTTGAAAAAAGGTAATATTAGTTTATGGAAAAACGTACACGCGTCCTGTTCATGACCAAATCGACCGGTGGTCTGGCACATTACAACACAACGCTGGTTAAGGGCATTAACCAGGACGAATTTGATATACACGTTCTATGTCTCTCCGAAAATAACGAAAACTATGCGGCCTATATGCGTGAATTAGGGGCAAAAGCCACAACGCTAGACATGGAACGCTATGCCATCAATCCACTGGCTGATTTGCGTTTGATGCGCGAGATTTATAAGTTTATAAAGCAAGAGAATTTTGACGTTATCTTGGCGCATGGTTCTAAAGCGGGTTTTATCGGCAGATTGGTTGGACGCCTAACCCGCACGCCGGCAATTTTCTGTCTGGCTTCCATGTCATTTGTCCCTCGTATTCAGGGTCGTAAAGCATACTTGTATCGCATCTTGGAATATATAGCTTCGCTAGCGGGTGGGCATATTGTTGTGTTATCAAAATCAACGCGTGATGAGCTTCTGCGCTTGCGGATTTCCGATGAAGAACATACGAGCATTATCTACACAGGTATAGATCTGGAACGATTTAAGCCATCCCATAGTCGTGCTGAGGCCTGCGAAGCACTGGGGCTTGATCCTGAACGGCCTGTATGTGGCTGGGCGGCGCGTTTTGCTCCGCAAAAGGACCCCTTGAATTTTGTGCGGATTGCGGCGCAAGTGGTGGCGCAGGTGCCCAATGTGCAGATATTTATGGCGGGTGAAGGCGATCTGCGTGCTGAAGCAGAAGCGTTGGCCGCTGAGTTGGGCGTGGCGGATCATATACTTTTTGCGGCGTGGCAAGAGGATGTACCGCTCATGCTTTCCGCCTTTGATGTTTATGTCTTGAATTCGCGGTGGGAAGGACTACCCTTGTCACTGCTCGAAGCGATGGCGATGCAACGCGCTTGTGTGGCAACCGCTGTTGATGGGACCAAAGAAGTTATTCAGCATGACATCGATGGATTTTTGGTTGAACCAGGGGCTATCGAAGCAACCGCTCAATATATTTCGACCCTTTTGCAGGATAAAGAGCGACGTAATAACGTAGGTGAACGAGCGCGACAACGTGTTGAAGCGCTTTTTGGTTTACAAGGCATGATTGATAATTGGGAAGCATTGCTAAAAAATTATGAGCAATAAACTACAACTTGGACTGATAGTTGATGCATTGACGGTGCCCGCATGGGCATTTGCTATGCTTGAACGTATCGTTACCGAAGATTATGCCGAGATTAAAGTCATTCTAGTAGACAAAACCCCTGTTCATACAAATGAGCAAGGCGCTAAGACATTCTTGTATCGACTCTATGATCGCTTGGAGCGTCGAGTTGTCAAGTTTGCGCACGATCCCTTTGTTCGTAAAGATTGCCGTCCGTTGATGCCAGCTATTCCGCTGGTTGATTTCCATTCGGATCAAAGCTTGAGTGATGAGTTAGAAGCCGTCCGTAATGCCAATGTCGATATATTATTTCATCTTGGGCAAGGCAAGTTATCCGGTGACATTCTGACCATACCCCGTCTAGGTGTGTGGGCATATGAACATGGCGATCTGCGCCGCAAACGGGGTGGGCCAATTGGCTTTTGGGAAGTTGTGGATGAGCATTTGGTTACGGGCATTGCGCTCAAACGACTCACCGAAAACGTTGATACCGATGTCATCATTACTCGAAGTTATAGCCCAACCGATACCCCTTTGGCGCACCGTAATCGGTACTATCATTTCTGGAAGGCCGCGATTGTTTTTCCGCGTGAACTAAAACGATTGTCCGCACTCGGCGAAGACAAATTTTTGGAGTGTGTGCAGACGGAAATCAATACGCTTCAATTCTATGACGGTGAATCTTATGATATTCCGAGTAATTTCGAGTTTTTACGCCGTTATATAGCCTATATGGTCGGTTATATGCGTGGCAAAATCTATCGTTTGTTAACCAAGGAACAATGGGTTCTTTACTACGATTTACGGCAGGGTATTTCAAAATCTTTGGGGCAATATCGCCAATTGATTCCGCCGCGTGATCGTTTATGGGCAGACCCCTATGTCGTATATAAAGACGCTAAATATTATGTTTTTATCGAGGAATTATTATTTGAAAATAATCGCGGTCGAATTGCGGTTATTGAGATAGATGAAGTTGGCAACACGAGCCCAGTTTATACGGTACTGGAACGTCCATATCATTTGTCTTACCCATTTATCTTTTCGTATCAAGACAAATATTATATGTTGCCTGAAACATCCGGGAATCGAACCATTGAAGTCTATGAAGCAACCGAATTCCCCACCGCATGGCAACCTGTGGCCACCCTGATGAAAGATCTCGTCGCTGTTGATACAACTCTTTATTATCATGAAGACCGTTGGTGGATGTTTACGACCATTCAGGAAGAAATCGCGGGATCATTGTGTGATGACTTATATTTGTTTTTTAGTGATGACCCCTTGAGTGATAACTGGCAACCGCACCCCCTTAACCCGGTCATCTCCGACGCACGACGGGCGCGACCAGCGGGTGGTTTGTTTGAATACAATGGTGAGCTTTATCGGCCAGCACAGGATGATACCCGTGTCTATGGATATGGCGTACGCATAAACCGTATCATCAAACTTAGCCCGACGGAATATAGCGAGGCAGAAGTAGATTTCCTTGAACCACTCTGGAATTCCAAAGTGCAAGGCTTACATACTTTTAACTATCAAGGCAATATGAGCATTATTGATGCCTATACGCGTATATCGAAATTTCGATAATGCTTTTGTTTGATTTGCCTAACTCGCCTAGACCTTAGGTTTACTGTATATTGACTTTATTAATAAGTGTATTTTACTATTTTTATGTAAAGAAATAAGTCTATTACGAATTGCGAGGAAAAAATGCGGCGTTTGCTACTATTCTGCCTGATTATGACGATTTGTGCGGCGTTTGTCCCACCAGCACATGCCCAAACTGGGCCTATCTCAGGACAATGTAACACAATTGACGATATCAGCCATGAAGAGTGCGAGGCTTTGATCGCCCTATTTTACTCAACAGGCGGTGAACACTGGGAAACTCGTGACTTATGGTTGAGTCAAGAGAATCCATGCGATTGGTACGGTGTGTCCTGCAACGGTGGTAAAGTCACGCGTATTAGCCTACCCAACAATAGTCTGGTTGGCGAAATGCCACCAGAATTGGCTGATCTACAAGCCCTCGAGTCACTTAATTTGTCGGATAATGATATACGGGGTGAATTTCCGATATTATTGGTAAATCTACAGGAATTAAGTTCACTCCGGCTGAGTGCTAACGATTTTGTTGGCGAAATTCCGCCAAGCATCAGCCTTCTCAGTAATTTAGAAGAACTCTATCTCGATAATAACTCGTTCAGCGGCAGTATTCCCGCTGAAATTGGCCAACTGACCAATCTTATGCGACTTGATCTGTCAGGTAATGATCTATCAGGTAATCTGACAAAGGGCCTCAACAATCTTCATAACCTTGAACGCTTAGATCTTTCGCAAAATGATTTAACGGGGAATTTGCCCGCGGATTGGGCACATTTCAATAAGTTGACTTATTTGCGACTTGATCACAATATATTTGAAGGCGAAATTCCCGTCGAGTATGGTCAATTCGAGCGGCTGGAATATCTAAATATCAACAATAATCCCTTGCTTCGTTCGCCGATTCCGGTTGAATTAGGGGACGTCACCACTTTGACCCATCTCGAATTAGCGGGTCTGGTCGGGGATATTCCCGTTGAAATAGGCAATCTCACGAATCTCACCTTTTTAGATCTTGTGGGCGAACTTACCGGAACATTACCGACTCAATTCGGGGATTTGGTGGAACTGCGGCATTTGCGTATTCGGGGTGCTGTGACAGGTACCATTCCGATTTCCTATGGCAATCTCATAGAACTTGAAAGTCTAGAAATTCGGGCCGAAGTCGAAGGAGCCATTCCCGCCGAACTCGGTAATCTCAAGAGCCTACGCACGATGGATTTGCGCTTTAATAATTTATCAGGCGCAATTCCTGCCGAATTAGGTAATCTTGGCAACCTGACCGAAATGCGGCTCAGTGATAATAATCTTTCGGGAGAGATTCCGCCTGAATTGGGTAATCTCATTGAGTTGACTATCCTTGATCTAGGTATGAATCAGTTAAGTGGTCCGATCCCCGCCGAACTCAGCAACTTGATAGACTTAGAACTGCTGTGGTTGGATCGCAATACATTAGCGGGTGAAATTCCGCCTGAATTAGGTGGATTGCCACGCTTGCAGGTCCTAGATTTATCCCGCAATGAGTTGGTTGGCGAAATTCCCGCCGAACTTAGTCAGTTACTCATCTTGGAAGAACTTGACCTCTCCCAGAACCAACTTAGCGGCGAATTTCCGGTCAGTCTAGCCAATCTAGCCGCACTCCAAGTTCTTGATTTGCAAAGCAATGCACTCAGTGGCGAACTCCCCGCTGAAATCGGCAATATGACTACGCTGGTTGAACTCGATTTATCTAGCAATGAATTTATAGGCGAACTGCCGCCTGAATATGGCAATTTGGAAAATCTGATTAGCCTCAAACTGTCATCGAATCTTTTAGGTGGCGTCATTCCGGCTGAATATGGTCAACTGGATCAACTTACCATCCTTAACCTTTCGTCCAACAATCTCTTTCAAGCGATACCTGCTGAATTAGGTAATCTCACGCTGTTGGAAGAATTGGATCTATCAGGTAATGAACTTATGGGCGCGGTTCCTACAGAACTTACCCAGTTGGCTAGCCTGCAAGTGCTTGATTTGAGTGTTAACATTCTTGAAGGCGAATTGCCCCAATCCATCGGTCAATGGCGCGATCTTGAGAAACTTGATTTGCATAGCAACCAGTTTACAGGTGCTATTCCTGAGGCAATAGGCGCTTTAGATCATCTTGAATTCATTGATTTTAGTGATAATCAATTCGATGGTCCTATTCCAGATGCAATCGTAAACTTGGCACCCCTGCAAACGCTTCGCTTGGATACTAATCAGTTGAATGGTGAGATTCCGGCCGATATTGGTAATCTCACATTGCTTGAAGAATTGAACCTTTCACGTAATTTCTTGAGCGGTGAAGTGCCAGTATCTATCTTGAATCTACAAAGACTTCAACCTGAAGGAACTGATATTTCAATCAACTGCCTATCATCTACTAATGAGGAAGTGATCTCATTCCTCTTTGTTAAGAACCCTAATTGGGAAATTAACCAGCTCCGCGATTGCGAATAGTGTGAACCATCATACATAGGTTAAGCCAAACTATGTATGTCATCGAGCGACAAGGCAATTTTGAGCGCCTTGTCGCTATTTAGTCAGTATGCCAAATGATACACATCCATTTGTATCTTTGAGTCATTTACAACCTAACGGAATTCCTATAGACTTTTCGACAGTCTAGTAATCATTATGAGAGACAGAATACAGTGACCGACAAACCAAGCATAGAGCAAAACAACCAGTCACAACCATTTAACCAAACCGTGGATGGTTTACCTAAATATTCAATCTATTCGGACTTAATACGCAGTTTTATGGTCGTCTTGCGTAATTTCTGGATTGTAATACCTGTGACAATTTTAGGCGCAGGATTAACTTATGTGATCTTGGAACAGCAACCTAAAATATATGAGTCTGAAGCAACCGTAGTTGTCTATCCACAAATCAATCCAGGCGATGATAACATCCTGCGCGTTATTGATATCATGCGCTACGATATTGTAGGCACATATGTAGAATTACTCCGCAGTCGATCCTCGGTGGACAATGCCGTTGACGCGCTAGAAAGCACCTATGATGAAGATGTCCTTGACGATGCAATCATTGATATTCGCCCTGTGGAAAACAGCTCCGTCATTGCGGTCAATGTTCGTACCACAGATCCTGAAGCGGCCCAAGCACTAGCTGATGAAATTGTCTTACAAACGATGCGTAATAATGCAACACTGGGACAACTGAGTGAGTTCTATCCCATTCAAATCTTAGATACAGCAAGCTATTCAAGCACGCCGGTGGCACCCCAAACAAAGTTAAGTTTGGTTGTTGGCCTTGTGGCTAGTCTTATTCTGGGGATTGCGCTTGCGTTTGGCTATGAATCGTTCCGGATGGCCCGCCAAGAAGAGAAGCTTGCCCAAAAACAAAAATCTGACAGCAAGACCCAATAACGCCAAACATGAATAGTACACTAACCCATCCCAAATCCCATAAGCCGACACTTTCGGAATGGTTGCAGGCACCGAATACCGTTTTTATCATGTTTATGATGATCATGATCATGTCAGTGGCGGTTTCGATAGTTGTACCTGAGGATTTTCAAATAGCTGTCATCATTCTCCCTATTGTTGTCGTTGCGGGAGTAGCCTCACTGTTACGACCAGAATTTATCATGCTGTGTGCCATTGCCTATATTCCCTTTGAAGGCTATGAATTGACCTTCATGCCTATGTCGCTGTCTAAAATATTTGGTATTCTCGTCATTGGGTTACTGTTCTTTAATATCCTCTTTCGAGGACGATCATTTCGCATTTTAGACGACAGCATTGATTTTTTGGTTATCCTCCTCGCTGTCGTTATGTTGTTTGCTATCATCACCAGTGAATTTCAGAGCAGATCGGTTTCTTCGACGGTACGTATGCTCCGGATGTTCATATATTTCTTTGCGGTCAAAAATCTCATCACATCACCCCAAACAATCAAAACAATCATGTGGCTGATGAGTATTGGGGGTATGTGTGCATCTCTGTACGGCGTCAACGACTTTTTTGCGAATCGTCAGGTGCTCATTCATGATACCCGTGCGGCGGGTATTGGGATGGATCCCAATGACTACGCCATTTTAGCAATTATGAGCTTACTCGTTACGTTATATCTCATACCCATCACCCAACGTAATCGGTTTAAGCTTTTATTAGTTTTCAACACGTTGAGCATATTGACGGGTATTGTGCTGGCTGGATCGCGCGGTGGATTTATCGCGTTAGGTGTTACGGGTGCTATCTATGTTTGGACACATCCCCAACGGATGCGACTTATTATCATCATTATTCTGTTGGTCACGCTCAGTTGGCCGGTTTGGCCCGCCAGTATCAAGGCGCGTTTAGGGGTAACTACTGCGGAAACAGTGGATGATACGGCAAGTACGACAGCAACTAAATCTCTCGCACGGCGCGAAGCCTATGTAAGTTTTGGGATAACGCTCATAGAAGATCACCCCGTATTGGGAGTTGGCTATGGCGCATTTGCTGAGCATTTTCCGCGCTCTAATTTTGCGCGATTTGACAACCCCACATCGCAAACTGAATTGGTGCGTCTTTCGCACAATACGTATCTCGAAATGGCGGTCGGTGTCGGTATACTGGGCTTATTCATGTATGTTGGCCTTCTGCTAGTCCTGCTTCGCAACTTATATATGATTAGTCGTAAGGCCCAATATGGCACATTGCCGTGGTCAGCATCTAAAGCCTATATGTTGGGACTGCTTGCATTTATGATTGGCAGTACCTTTCTGAGTATTCCCCATTTTGATTATTTATGGATTACAGTCGCTATAACCAGTGCCTTGCGTCACTTTGTCGTTCAGAATCCTCAAATCCTATATAACCCGGAGGTTTGATTGTCTGTGTCAAAATTTGGTGTTTGCATGATTTCAACCTATTATCCGCCATTTGTGGGTGGCGCAGAGCGTCAAATCGAGTTGCTTTCGGGCTGGTTAACTGAACACGATGTCCCGGTAGTAGTCATTACCAAATCCCTGCCTGATGCTCCGCGTCATGAAGTCGTTAATGGTGTTGAAATTTGGCGCGTGCCAAGCC
>JBNLCD010000031.1:0-19642 GCA_050303635.1 Anaerolineae bacterium | reverse complement strand
ATACCCTGCGGTCCTTGTCCTTCGGTAATCAGTAGGGCCAAGGAATAACCTAATGAACGCTTGCCCACGCCATCCGGTCCAACCAAAATAATATGTCGGCGAATCGCCTGCGCCAGAATATTGAGCATTTCACGCAATAAATCATCCCGGAAATAGACCGCTCGTAAATCACCATGGCGCGCGGCGGCCACTAAATCTTTGGATGTCAAATTCGCGGCAACCGTTTCTTCGCCACGGTCGGCAAAAACATCGTACATCACACTTTCAGTGATGCCTTGTTTTTGCAAAATGGAACTGACGGCTAAACGTTGGTGGGTCATGCCTGCCAAAATATGCTCGGTACTAATTGTGCGCAGGCCATGACTATTGGCAATTGTCAGCCCTTCATCGAGGGCAATTAGCATTTGTCGACTTAAAGAAAATTTCTGGCCATTGGGCATCAAAAAATCGAGATCGCCATTTGCATCTTCACGGGCTTCCATGGCTAAACGGGCTTGACGTGCTAATCGTTCAAGATCAGTTCCCCGTTGTTCAGCTAATGTTTCGAGTACACGGTAAGCGGCCAAATCGGTCCGTTCGGTTAAAAGCATCAAGACCAATTCAGGATACAAGTTGCGGCGTCGATAACGCTTGGCTAGCGCAACGGCTTCAGTCATTACATCGGTTAGTTCGTCCGAAATCAGATTTGGATTGAGGGTTCCCATATGCGCTCTCTGGTAGGGCAAATAAATTTGCCGAAATATTCTATACCCATAATAATCAAGGCTTGTGTAAACTGCCAGTAGTTTACCACATTCAAGAGGTGAATTTCCGCTCATCTGGTTAAGATGGTCATGGTAAAATGATGGGTAGATTCTCTGTATATACGTTTAAATCCGTGGAAGGTTTTCATGCAGTTCCGGAATATCGGTTTACATACGACAAATTTAGAAGCTCAACGCGAATTTTATGGCGATGTCTTAGGGCTTATTCTTGTGCAAAATTATGAGGAGTTTTTCTCTGTTTCTGTCGGGCGCACGTTGCTCACATTTGATAATCAATCTGACAAACCTGAGACCGTGTATCACTTTGCCTTCAATATCCCTGAAAATAAGTTTGAAGAAGCCAAAGCATGGGTCGGTGAACGAACCGCCATCTTACCCAAACTGAATGACCCAACGCTCGATTTTTATTATTTTGAAAGCTGGAACGCCCATTCATTCTATTTCAAAGACCCTGACGGCAACGTCTTAGAATGTATTGCTCGTCACAATTTATCCAATGCGACCGATGAAGATTTCTCTTCCGAACACTTTTTGGCTGTCAGCGAAATTGGTTTGGCCACGACCGATGTTTTAAAAACGGCGAATGAACTGCAGTCCAATCTTAAAATTCCAATTTTTGATGGCGAAGGCAGTGACCAATTTTGCGCGATGGGTGATGATGATGGCTTGTTTATTATCGTACCAAATACACGCAGTTGGCTCCCGACCAATGATGTCCTGGCGATGCCGTTACATGTTACAGTGGGCAGTGAACAATTTGCTGACCATTATCGGAGCGAAGATTTGCCCTATATGATGATTAAACTCGATCCCATACCGGATGATGAATTCTAGGTTGCGCTAATATAAAAAAACGAAATTTTTTGAAGAAGGCTTTTCAATCTTTTGTAAAAGCTTGACCACAACTTTAAGAAGGGGCTTTATTTAAGCTCACTTAAAGTTTTTTGGTCTTATCTTTTTTACAAAAAAGGTAATGAATCTTTTTCCAAAGATTTCTGACATCCTACACAAACGTGATTTTGATACAAAATGCACATAGGCCAAACCCAACACCAGTCAGTACCATTAGCCATGTTTCAGCTAACGGATTAGGATTTTATGCAAACCTTAGTAATTAAATTGGGGACAAGTACCCTAACGGGCGGGACACAATATTTGTCGCGCCCCAATATGCTTGATGTGATTCGTCAAATTGTCGCCTTGCGTGAAAAAGACTATCGGGTTGTGTTGGTCTCCTCTGGGGCAATGGCGGCAGGTCGCGAAATCCTAAAGAATCCCCAACTCCCCAATCATCTGCCTGCCAAGCAAATGCTCAGTGCAGTTGGTCAAAGTTATTTGATGCAGGTCTATACCACACTTTTTGGTTTATACGACATTCAGATTGGCCAAATTTTGCTGACCCATGAAGATTTGGGACATCGTACCCGTTATCTCAATGCTCGCAATACCATTACCACCATGCTTGAACATGGCATAGTGCCGATTGTCAATGAAAATGATACTGTTGCGGTGGATGAAATCAAGGTGGGCGATAATGATAATCTTTCGGCTTTAATTGCTGTCCTCATTGATGCCGATTGGCTATTTTTGTTGACGGACCAAGATGGCCTGTATAACAAAGACCCACGCCAAAATCCGGATGCCAAGCTCATTCATGAAATTGATCAGATTGATGATGATATTTGGCAACTGGCGGGCGGCACCGTAACAGGATTGGGGACAGGTGGTATGTTAACCAAAATTCAAGCCGCCCAACTGGCCACGCGCAGTGGCACCCGTACCGTGATTGCGCATGGCAGTCAGCCCGATATTGTGATGCGTATTCTCGATAATGAAGCGTGCGGCACAATTTTTGCGCCCGTTGCGACGCAACTAGAGAGCCGTAAACGCTGGCTTTTGGCTGAACGTCCATTGGGTACATTGATTATTGATGAGGGTGCAAAACGGGTCTTGGTGAATGATGGCGCAAGTCTTTTGCCCGTCGGCATTCGTCAACTCTCAGGCGATTTCCAACGTGGCGACGTGGTTTTGATCATAGATGAGAGTGGTCATCATTTGGCGCACGGTTTATCAAATTATCATCAATCCGAATTAGAAAAAATTGCCGGACAACAATCGTCTCAAATCAATGATATTCTTGGCTACAACTATGGGGCGGCGGCTGTTCATCGCGACAATCTTGTTTTGCTAAATGGAAAGGAAACTTAAATTATGACCGTTGATATGCAAAAACTTGGCCAACAAGCCAAGCAGGCGGAAAAACAACTCCGTGAAGTAGATACTGCGCGGAAAAACAAAGCCCTGCTCGCCATTGCCGATTCGCTCCTCGATCATAAAGATGAAATCCTTTCCGCCAACGCTGAAGATATGGAAGCAGGCCGTGAAGCTGGTTTAACTTCAGCCCTCCTTGACCGTTTGAATCTGGCTAAACGCCTCGATGGTGTGGTGGCTGATGTGCGCAGTGTGGCTGAACTCCCTGACCCGGTAGGCATCGAATTTGAACATCGTGTATTGCCGAATGGTCTCGATATACGTAAGCGACGCGTTCCGATTGGGGTACTTGGTGTGATTTATGAATCCCGTCCCAATGTAACTGTAGATGTGGCCTCACTCGCTCTCAAAACCAGCAACGCTGTTATTTTGCGGGGCGGTTCCGAAACACTGGCTAGCAATATTGCGCTGGTAGATGCTATTCAAGCCGCACTTCAAAGTGAGAATTTCCCACTGACTACAGTCCAGCTCATTCGCGATACCGATCGTCAATATGTCCGCGACTTACTCCGCCTAAGCGACTATGTGGATATGATTATTCCACGCGGCGGCAACACCTTGCATAATTTCTGCCGTGAAAATAGCACGATTCCAGTTATTACGGGTGGCATCGGCATTTGTCATCTCTATGTGGACGAAACGGCTGATTTGCAAGCCGCTGTGAACATTATCCAAAATGCCAAAGTCCAACGCCCATCGGTCTGCAATGCGCTTGATACTTTACTTGTGCAAGATAAGATTGCTAAGGATTTTATTCCCCAAGTTGTGGGTCGGCTGGCTGAAGATGGCGTTGTTTTTAAAGTGGATGAGTCTGCTAAAGAATTACTGAATGGTGCTGAACATGTCCAAGCCGCTGGCGAAGGTGATTGGGATACGGAATGGCTTGATCTCATTTTAGGGATTCGGGTGGTGCCTGATTTGCAAACGGCGATTGATCATATTCACGCCCACAGCACATCCCATTCCGATGGTATTTTGAGTAATGATGCGCCATCTATTGAACACTTCCTCAATCATATTGATTCTGCGGCAGTCTATGTAAACGCCTCGACACGCTTTACAGACGGCAGTCAATTGGGTTTAGGCGCTGAAATTGCCATCAGCACCCAAAAACTCCATGCACGCGGGCCAATGGCTTTAGAAGAATTGACATCTTATAAGTGGATTATTGTGGGTGAAGGGCATGTTCGCCCTTAGTTGGGTCATATGAAACAAAAAAGCTCTCAATGACCGAGAGCTTTTTTTATTTCTTGCAAAAAAACTATGATTCTTGTAGAGCCAGGACGCGGTTAACTTCATTAACAAAATCATTCATCTGAACGGGTTTCCGCAAATAACCATCTGCTTCTAAATCTTCCGCGATATGGTCGCCTCGCGGGTGCGCGCTTACCACAACAACGCGTGTATGTTCGAGTTCAGGTGTACTGCGCAAGAAACCTAAAACCAAATCGCCAGCGGCCATTGGCATCATAAGATCTAAAATAATTAGATCCGGCAAAAATGTTTTGGTGACATGTAATGCCTCCAAACCATCATGTGCCTCTTCTATATCATGTCCATCTCGTTTAAGGAAGAGCTTCCAGACTTGAACCATATCGGGCTCGTCGTCAACCAAGAGTATTCGTGCCATAGCATACCACTCATGAATTCATAAAAATGATGATGTTTATAATCATAACATAATAAATCAATTTTTATTTTACTTTTTATCTACAATGTTTAACACCTGTTTGTATACATTCAATTGTTAAACCAACCTATTCATGACAATTCATTAACAACAGCCTCGTAAAATTTACGAATTTAATAAAATCATTACGGATTTTTACTAAAATATTCGCATTTTTTTGATGGAAAATTGCAGTTGTATAGTTGTTCTTTTGTCAGATATATACCACAAGTTTTAGTGATAACAAAAAAAGCTACTTCACGATGACCTGACCAGTTTCTTCAAATTGAGCTAAATCCGCCAATGTTTCATCATATAAAGCGGGCATATTTTCTGGCAACTTAGCGCGATCAAAGAATTTAATTTCAGTTGTTTCATCTGTTTCTTGGGCCAATTCACCGGTCCATTGATCAACCCGAAAAACCATCGTAAACATTTGATAGGGATCACCGTAAGCCGTGACGAATGAATATTTAGGATCTGAATAAATCGCAATCAGAGTGGCATCCTGCACTTCGACACCTGCTTCCTCCCAAACTTCGCGTTTTACACAATCAAATATGGACTCTTCCAACTCAATGCTTCCCGCTGGCATCACCCACTGCCCATTGTCACTCCGTTTAACCAATAAAATCTGACCTTTATCATTAGTGACAATACCGCGTGCACTAATCGCAAATACTTTCATTTTGCCAATTTTCTGGCGCATCTTCCCTAAATATGATTCATGATAATCTGGCATCTAGTTTCCTTCACTATTCGCGCGATTTAGCTCAACCACAATTTTGCTAAAACCGCCTTTTTCGTCATAAACGGAGCGCGCTGAGCCCCAACGATATGTATAACCATCCTCTAGACCTAAGACATCGTGCAAAAACGCTGAATTCTCCGCTTTTATTTGCATGACCATCTCTTTGGACCACTCATCCCAACTAAATGGTGTGCTTGAGAAATCTAAATCTGCTGAATAGAGAAATCCGGCATGAAAACACAGCGCAAATACCCATTGTTGCTCGTCGAATTTTAAAATAAATGTGTACCAGCGAAAATCATCGCGTGGATTGACATCATCTTTGCGTGCGCTTTGGGCATAGACTAAGGCCAGAAAATCTTTTTCTGATAGATTGGCATTGATGACTAATATTTCATCTAAAATGATGCCATCAGCACTTAATCGAATAGTATGCTCAGCCATAAATTACTCCTCGCGTACAGCCCACAACCGGACGGTGCCATCTTCGCTCCCGGTCGCAATCATCCGCCCATCAGGACTGAAATCGACCGTGGTAACCGGACGAGTATGTCCCTCATCGTAGCTAGCTATTTCTATCTGATTTTCAACATCCCAAATGTAGAAACCATATTGAAAATATATGGGGTCAAACGTAATCAGTTCAAATCCTTCACCGATTACAAGCAAGTTTTCTGTTGGATGGAAATCCATCGTTCGGATGTTAGGTGTTCGAAAATAAACGTCTATTTCTGGACGATTTTCCTCCGTAAGATTAAGAATATAAGTTGAGCCATTTACTTGATGAATTGTTACAGGATACGTATAAATTGGGTAGCAAGTTTGACCTTCTCCACCACAATTATCAACAGCTATTGCGATTTTTTGTCCGTTGGAGTTTATTGCAAGTGGAGGTATGCCCCGCCCAGTTTCTAAATCAAAATATGGATAATGGATAAGACCATTATTTGTTTCAAGAAACTGGCTGTTATTGACATACGCGCCGTATAAATAGATTACCTCTGAATTGCAAGCCAGCAGATAATCATCAAATGCACCACAGAAAGCAAGATCAAGGTCTAGAGGAGCATATTGAAGGTCTCCAATAATCCCTATTGGTAAATAATCAGCCCATTTTAGATCAAGATAGCTTCCATATTTGCCATGCACAACATCTCTTGTCTGCCATTGAAATTGGCCGATTTCATCATAAGTAATTTCTCTAGCATATAGAAGTAAGGTGTCATTATCTAAAAAGAATAGATGGTTTATTGGCTCCATGCTAATTTTCGCTACAAGGAGAACTTGCAAGTCTTCCTCTAATTCCCATATTTCAATTTGCCGTCTACGGGAATCGCACGTTGAACAAGGGTTATTGCTCGAAAGCAGTGTATCTGTTGAAAGAGCCAAATAATGAGAATCTGTTGAGAATGCGAAATCAATGGCTTCCCATTTTCCGAGTTCAGTTTCCTCTTTAATGTCATATATGGTGAGATTATGCCCATCGCTAGAAACCAAAATTTGTCCATTTGGACTGAATTTCACATCTTGAATTGGGGATGAAAACACATCTCTCATGTAAAGTAGTGACGTTGTTTCGACGTCCCAAAAATATAATTTATTATCATGGAGACTCAAAAGAATACTACTGTCAGGATTAAAGGCCAAACTATCGGTAATTTGATTGATATAATGTATACGACCAGTTGGTCGATGAATTAGGGCTGTATTTAGAGATATATCAACTGAATAATTAGATTCAATTACGTTTTGACTGACACCAAACCATTCCATATCCCAACTCAAAACGACTTGTCTAGGTGCTATGTAAATAGTAAGGTTTTGTAAGTTGGGATAAAAATCCATTGAAAAATCTTCTTCAATCGAAACTTTTTCGCCCGTTTCAATATCATATATAAACAAACCCCACATTGGCGCATCACTTTTAGTTGAGAATCCTGTTATCAAATAGCGACTATCTTCGGCAAATTGCATGTTGTTGAGCGCGTAATATTTTATTGCCTGAATTGGCTCACGAGTCGCCCAAGCAATAACCGAAATATAAGGTTGCCATAAGTCATCATTTTGGGGCAAAGCGTGGTAGGCTAAATATCGACCATCAAAGCTAATATCTACTAAATCTCCGAAAGCATCATCGAAAATATGTACCGTCTCGAATGTCGCTAAATCCCAAATTCTGACTGTACCATCTCGACTGGCGGAAGCTAAAAACTCACCGTCTGGATGAAAGGCAACCATTGTTACAACATCGGTATGGCCTTCGAGCAAAAGTGGTTCCGCCGTTAAATCATGTGCATCTAACAACCAGACCCCACGCGAGCCACCCACCGCAATCCAATCATCTTTAGGCGACCATTCGACATCATGAATGGTACCCCGTCCCCAAATAGCAATTTCTTCGAGTTGATCGGCATTTTCCGCTGTAATAACAGGATATTCAGTTTGCTCTTGAGCAGTTGTTGGCAGGGGTATTGATATCCCACCCAGAATAAAAATCAGACAAAGAAAGAAAAATTTTCGCGATTGCATAAACTAGTCTCCTAAAAAAATAACGGAGATTGCTTGACTAAATTACAATCTCCGTTATGTGATATTTCTATTTTAGGTGAAGCGGCTTAGTCTTGCCAATCACGTAGGATAGCCGCCATCAAAGCGGTGCGCCGTGGTAGGCTTCGAATATAAATTTGTTCATGCTTGGCATGAATACCTTCACCATCAGGACCCATTCCATCAATGGTAGGAATACCCAATGCCGCCGTGAAGTTGCCATCCGAACCACCGCCGGAGCCCGTTTCACGAATATTCAGGTCGATACTATCCCCAATAGCTTTAACTTGGGCGTAAGTTTTCAGCATTTGTTCGTCACGCTCCATGGGTGGACGATCAAGATAACCGCGTACATCTAATTTAGCACCGGGCACAATTGGCTCAAGTTTCTTAATTTCAGCATCAATGCGTTCATATTCACTTTGCTTCAAGAAACGCACATCCACAAAGAATTCCGATTCAGGCGGAATAACATTTAAGGCAATTCCACCTTTAATTTGCGTAATCGAAGCGGATGTTCCATTCGGCAAATCGCTCATCTCGTTGACTTTGATCGCTTGATGTGCTGAATCAATCACCGCATTAATCCCTGCTTCCGGTGCATTTCCAGAATGGGCCGCCAATCCGGTTGATTTCACCCAATAGCGAGCCACGCCCTTCCGCCATGTTTTGACTTCTTCTTGGCCACCAGACAATTCTGGCACCAATACCAATGCCGCATCTTTAGCCAATTCATGAATCAACTCTTTACTATGAACACTGCCCGTTTCTTCATCACTGGTCAAAACCAGCCAAATCGGACGTTCGGGCATTTCATCACGTTCTTGTAAGCCATGAATGGCATCAATCGTCAACGCAATCCCACTCTTCATGTCCAAGGCACCCGGTCCCCAAAAACGATCTTCGTCTTGTTTGATGGGCATTTCTTCCCGAAGTGTGCCTGCGGGCCAGACGGTATCAATATGACACAAAATCATAATGGGTTTTTTATCATCGAATTTTGTATTCCAGCGTGCCACTCGAATATCCCCCACTGCTTGGCGGGGATGCAGGGTGACTTCTGCGCCACTATCTTCTAATTTTTTATGGAGAGTTTTCCCAAGTTTATCAACTAATTTTTTGTCATGGGTTGGTGTTTCAAACTCGACGAGTTCTCTTAAGAGGGCCAGTTGCCGCTCTTTGCGGCTATTGAAAAAGTCCAAAAATTCGCTCATAAATAATCAACGTCTCACTTTATAGCTATATCGCCTGTGGGTATATGACCAGCGTAGTTTCCAATTCATCCACGCCAATTCAGAAAAGTATAGCACTGCCCTCATAAAATATCCGCAGGTAATTTGTCACCTTGTCTAAATTCTCCAATCTTAAAATTAATTAATTAATACAGATATTTCAGCACAATTTATGCACAGAAGAATTAATTTATTTGTGTTATCTTAATTCTGTATTAACTATTCATCCATTCTTGTCTCATACAAGATTTGCTTAAGGATAATTTTCTATGTTTGGACGTGCGCGCTCCAATGAAACTGAAGTCGAAGCCAAGCCTCATACCTTAGACGCCAATAATATTACCCCTGTCACTCATATCCATGCTGAACCCGATATGGGTTTATTTGATGAACTTGAAAGCATTGACTTGGATGCGCCACCACCCAAAACGCGGACCTCAACCCGTGTTGCGAAATTACGCTCCCATTTACGGCCCAAGATGTTGGCTAATCCAGCCGAATTTGATGATATGGCTATCACCAATCCTGAGCATCGTGCGCTGGTTGTCCAACGTCTGAAAAAAGCCTTAGAGCGCATGAATATCCAAATTTCACAAGATGAATATCAAGAACTCGAAACAGCGCTCATCAATGATTTACTCGGCTTTGGTGCGATTGAACCCCTTGTTCAGAATCGGAACTTGGGGGAAATTATGGTTAATGGACCGGACGTCATTTTTGTAGAGCAAAAAGGTAAGTTAACCGAGTCCAATATTGTTTTTGATGATGAAGATCATTTGCAATGGACCGCCCAACGGATTGTCCGCCCGCTTCAACGTGATTTCAGTCGTCGAAATCCGATGGTCGATGCCCGGTTGCCGGATGGTAGTCGGGTGCACTTGGTTATGCCACCGGCGGCCTTAGAAGGTACAACCATGACCATCCGCAAATTCCCAGCCAAACCACTAACATGGGAAGATTTGGTTAGTTTTGAGTCATTTACTGAAGAAGTTGCCCAATTTTTGATGGCTTGTGTAAAAATCCGTCTGAATGTTGTGGTTTCGGGAGGGACCGGCTCCGGTAAAACGACCCTTCTCAATGTGATTAGTAGTTTCATTCCAGAAGATGAACGGACGGTCACCATTGAAGATTCCGCTGAATTACAACTCAGCCAGCGGCATGTGGTCCGTCTCGAAACAGCGCCACCCATTCCGAATTCAACTGAAGGCCAGCTATCCATTCGTGATCTTGTCAAAGGTTCCTTGCGGATGCGGCCTGATCGCGTTGTCGTGGGTGAAATTCGTGATGGCGCGGCTCTCGATATGCTCCAAGCGATGAACACTGGCCATGATGGTTCACTCACCACGGTTCACTCCAATAGCCCCCGCGATGCGATTGCGCGTCTTGAGACTTTATCATTGATGGCTGGTATGGACTTACCGGTGATGGTTATTCGGCAACAAATTGCCAGTGCGGTTGACTTGATCATTCAACAAACGCGGCTCAAAGATGGTAGTCGCAAAATTACTCAAATCACCGAAATTCAAGGTATGGAAGGTGAAAATGTGATTTTGCAAAATCTGTTCACCTACACCACGGAGGACAAGCCGGGAATGCACCCTAGTCATGAAGGTGGTGGCAAGTTACTGCCTACTGGAATGCGGCCTAAATTTGCCTCGCGCTTTGCGGATTACGGCATTCAATTAGATTCTGGTGTATTTGGGAGTATTCAATCGTTTTAGCATTTAACCCCAGAATGTAGGGTGGAAGTAAGACGGTAGTAAATAAGAGGTAGTGCCCAGTCAGGCACTACCTCTTATTTTATATCAAACGGTTAACACGCCATTGGGTGTTTGCATATAATGCGGGGTATAGCGTTCAATCCATGCTTGGTCATAGTTTTCAATAAATTCGCCTGCTTTATCAACTAAATCTGCATTGCCGATAAAGAGTGGCACCCGTTGATGTAAGCTATGAGGCCGAATTTCCATGATTCGATTTACGCCATCCGTGGCTTTGCCACCAGCTTGTTCACATAAATAAGCAAGTGGAGCGGCTTCATAAAGTAACCGTAACTTACCATAGGGTTTTTCCGGATCACGTAAATCGCCCGGATAAAGATAAATGCCACCCTTAAGCAAATTGCGATGAAAATCTGCCACCAAGGAACCGATATAACGTGAAGAAAGCGGCTTTTGACCTTCGCCATAAATTCCCTGTAAATATTTCACATAACTGCGCACACCCGGTGTCCAATATTTCTCATTACCTTGATTAACACTGTAATATTTGGGTGTAGGCGGAATACTGATATTTTCATGGCTCAAAATAAATTCACCTACACTGGGGTCCAGTGTGAAGCCATGCACACCATGACCGGTACTGTAAACCATCATCGTGCTAGCACCATAAATAACATAGCCTGCCGCTACCAAAGCCGTGCCCGGTTGTAAACAGTCTTCAAGGGTGCCCCGTGGGGCTGTGGATACTTTGCGATAAATGGCGAAAATAGTCCCAATACTGACATTCACATCAATATTGGATGATCCGTCCAATGGATCATAGAGGAGAACATAACGGCCTGTTGAAAATTCTTCGGGGATTTCGATGATATCTTCATGTTCTTCGGAAGCCATTACAGCCAAACGGCCTGTATGATCATTCATACGGAAAATCACACTATCCGCATAAACATCCAGTTTTTGTTGCCGCTCACCATGTACATTTTCATCACCTGCTTCACCTAAAATATCAACCAAACCTGCCCGGGTGGTTTCACGGGCAATAATTTTAGCTGATAATGCAATATCGTAAAGCAAGTGCGTAAATGCACCGGTAGCGTTGGGGGCATAGCGTTGCGATTCTAAAATATGACGTTCAATCGTCATGAATGTCGCTGTCATGGGGGTTTTATCCTACGCTCCAATCATTGCATATTTGTTTTTACCTGTATCATGGGGGAATACAGGGACTTACTCTCCTTTTATACCAAAAGGATGAGTAGTTTACCAAAAACCTCTCTGCTCCGACGACCCTTGATTTATGAAAAAAATATAATGTGTATCACCGTAAGAATTATGCTACAGTAGCGTAGATTATCTTAGAATATTGAGATGTAGGAGTTATTCGTCATGTCAAATGGCGTCAAACAAGATCAAAAAACAGTCACGGCTGAAGGCAAGTCAATTACTCAATTGCCCGAGGGCTTAAATGTCAAAGAATTGGTTACACATATTGATGATCGCGGACAAGTCTTTGAAATGTACGATTTACGGTGGAATTTCCATCCAGACCCGCTAGTCTTTGCTTATCAATTTACCATTCGTCCGGGCGTTGTCAAAGGTTGGGGCATTCATAAGAAGCACGAAGATCGTTATTGTTTACTTTATGGTGAAATGGAAGCTGTCTTTTATGATGACCGTCCCGATTCACCAACCTATCATCAAGTTTCCAAACTTCACGTCAGTCACTATGAACGTAAACTTTTCAATATTCCAGCAGGTGTTTGGCATGCCGTACGTAATATCGGGACCACAGACATGATTGTGGTGAATTTTCCCACTATTCCCTATGATCATGAAGATCCTGATAAATATCGTTTGCCACTCGATACAGACTATATTCCGTATTCCTTTGCACCCAAGTTAGGTTGGTAATGCCCAAATTTAGCATCCTCTTACCCACCCATAATCGAGCCGATGTCATTGGCTTTGCCATCGAATCGGCGTTAAATCAAACTGAGCCAGATTTTGAATTATTGATAGTTGGTGATGGTTGTACAGATAATACCAGTGAGGTGGTGCAAGCTTTTGCTGATGAACGTATCAAATGGTTTGATTTGCCAAAAGCGAAAGGATTTGGCTATGCCAACCGGAATACGGTCTTAAAGCAAGCGCAGGGGGAATATATCGCATTTTTAGGGCACGACAACTTATATCTACCCGATCATCTCAGCTTGATGGGGAATTTATTGGATGGTACCTTGGCTGAATTTGCTTTTAGTCGCCCTATTTGGATTGATCGCAACGGGCAAATTTATCCGGGTGTTGGTTCTTTGCATCATGCGTCCACTCGCCAAGCTTTCTTTGATCAAGGTAACTTTCTCCCCGCAAGCCCCATAGTCTATCGTCGCACGTGCCATGAGAAATATGGGCTGTGGAATGAGGATCTTCCCCGTGGCGGTGATTGGGAATTGTGGATTAGATATGTTAAACGTGACGGTAGCAATTATGCTTATCTGCCTATATCGACGACGTTACACTTTCAAGCCAATTGGCGTACGAGCAAAAATTATGGTTCTGGTCGTTTAAGTGTGATGCCTCATTTATTTGAAGACGAATCTATGAATCCTATCACGTTTCAAATTCGAATTCCGGATGGCAAGCTTGAACAAGAAGTATTTTGGGCATTGATACAAGAAAATCCGCAATGGATACAACATCTACGGCAGGATGTTGATGCACTCGTCGAGCGTCTCAGCGAACTATATTTGTACGAATCCCTGAGCTTTATACATGAACATCGCACAGCCTGGCGTATGATGCAGATTTTATTTGGGAGTGGTTGGCTTCGTAAATTGCGGCGGACTGTTGCACCACCAGGTACACGTCGTGAGCATTGGTGGCTCCGTCTCAAAGGGGATGCTAACGCATATGAACAAAACAAAGAATCTTAAAATATAGTCCCCCTCTCCGCATTTCTATCTGCTACAATAGACCTTATCCGTATTTTAGAACAATCAAGTGTAACAATAAATGTCTTATCAATTTTTGGATGAAGCCCGGATCTTTGTTGAATCCGGTAAAGGTGGCGACGGCATGGTTAGCTTCCGTCGCGAAAAATTTGTACCCCGTGGTGGCCCCGATGGGGGTGACGGTGGCAATGGCGGTAATGTCGTCCTTGTTGCCAATTCAAAACTCAACACGTTGCGTAGTTTTGGCCGCCAAGTCCACTTTCGTGCCGATAAAGGTGCGCGCGGTGGTAGTGTTAATATGACCGGGAAAACTGCCGACGATTTAGTCATTGAAGTTCCCGTCGGCACCATTATCCGTACTGATGATGGGAAACTGCTTGCCGATTTAACGCGTCCCGATCAACGGGTAATTGTGGCCCAAGGTGGCCGTGGCGGTAAAGGAAACTCTCGCTTCAAAAGTAGCCGAAATCAAGTGCCCCATATTGCCGAAAAAGGCGAACCGGGCGAGGAAAAATGGATTCAACTTGAACTCAAGTTGATGGCCGATGTTGGAATCGTGGGGATGCCCAATGCGGGGAAGAGTACGCTACTCTCCGTAATTTCCAATGCCAAACCAAAGATTGCCGACTATCCGTTTACAACATTAGTTCCTAATCTAGGTATGGTTCAACTCGATTACCGTGACATGGTTGTGGCTGATATTCCCGGTATTGTAGAAGGTGCGCATCAGGGTGTGGGTTTAGGTCATGATTTTCTGCGCCATGTTCAACGTACCCGTGTATTGATTCACCTCATTGATGGCACGGCTGAAAATCCCATCGCAGATTTCCACCAAATCAATTCAGAACTGGCGCTATTCGATGCAAGTTTGGCGGAACGACCCACACTCGTTGTCGTGAATAAAATGGACATGCCGAATGCGCAAGAAGCCTGGGAAAATCTGGAAAAAGCATTAACGGAACTTGGCCATGAACCGATGTCCATCTCCGCCTATACGCAACTAAATGTGAAAGAACTGATGTACAAAGCCTTCGAACTCCTCGACACCTTGCCAGATTCGCCCTATGAGGCTGAAAGTTTGGCTAGTGCTGAAGAGGATGAAGAAGTTCCGGTCTATTCACTTGATGATGATGCAATGGCCTTCACCGTTGAGAAATTGGACAATGGTGTCTTTCTTGTTGAAGGACAAGCCATTGAACGCGCTGTGGCAATGACTTATTGGGATTATGAAGATGCTGTCTTGCGTTTCCAACGAATCCTAGAAGCCGCAGGTATCACTGCCGCTTTGACTGATGCTGGTGTTAAAGTTGGCGACACGGTTATCATTGGTGAAATGGAACTCGAATGGGGCGATTAGTCCTGCATGCATAAAATATAAAAAATGGGCAGGTAATCGAATTATCTGCCCATTTTCATTTAACTCATCTCTTCAGTTTTTAGGGATTGAGCCAGGTTGCAACATCCACGGCATAACCAGTTGAGCCGCCAGAGGTTTGGAGTTGCCACCATACATAATACTCACTATAGAATGGGCCAGCCATAACGGTTAGCGTATCACCTTGATTTAACGTAGCCACTTCAGTTGCATACGTGCTCGTGTTTGTACGTAAATGCATGCCAGCGCCATTGGCGGTAACAGTTACCGTGCCACCAACAAAAATTCCCGGTGTTTGATAACCCGGATCTTCCACCGTCAATGCACCAGTATCTTCAATATAAGCCAGTTGGCCACTTCCTAAATAGACTTCAAACCAGCTTAGGGTTTGATTGTTGATGATATTGCCTGTCCATAAGACACGGTCGCCCCAGAAAAGTGTTTCGACTTCAGCTTCAGCCCGTGAAACACCTTGTCGTGCAACAATAGGCGAGCCCAACTGGGTAACTTCAAGGACTGCGCCCTGCAAACTGGGGGCAACTGTTGTGTTCGAACCGGGTACTATCCAATAATCAATGCCGGAACCTTCAGCCGTCCAACCGGTTGTTCCATTATAACTGACTTGCCACCATGCCAAACCATCGGCACAGGTTGGTCCATCAAGTACATCAAAATTTGCACCCGCAGGCATTTGTACAACTACCGAACCATTCACACTGGCCGTATTCCGTACATTGTTTGCACCACCACTCAGCGCTACATGGGCGGTCCGACCTGTTGTTAAGCGCGAAGGTAATTCGGCAATACAGGCGATGGGTTCTTGGTAATTTTGTGATATCGGATTACCGACTATCGCTCCACCGGCTAACCGCCACATACCATAACCCCAGACTAAACTGGACACTGTTTTTCCAAGATTGATATTTTGGAGATTACCGCTTGCCCAGATATATGAAGTACCATTGCCATAGATCGTATAGGCAACTGATGTCCCTGTTGGCGAAATGGAATAATGGTCTAAAAAGCCACTACTATTTGGCAACAGTGTGGTGGCGGCATTCGGAGCTGAAACATATGCCCCTAATGTACTTCCGGAGTTTTGGGTATTTTGATAAAAGGCTTCAACGATATGCCCGTTCGGGAATTGAGGATTAACGAGCTCAATATTTCCTGTGTAGGCGTTTTCAAATCCTGTTTTAGGATTAAGCAAATGCCAAACCCCATTGGTGTCTAATACGCCAATATAATCGTTAGTACCATCTTCAAGCCATGTAAAGTCAACCCATGACGCATTGCCTAAGTTGGCTTGCATAGCACCTAAAGATGTACCGTTATAATCAAAAATATGATACCGATTTGTGATGGTGTTTGTGGCCTGATTCAAGACAAAATCTTGAACCGCAATACCACCACGTCCCCATTCCACAGGAAGCGGTGTAGGAATGCCAAATGGATCTTGGGTCGCCAATGGAATAGATTGACTAGTGCCGGCTTGCATACTATAAATAACCAGCGAGTAGGTAAGACCTGGTGCGCGCATTTCCGTCCACGCTAAAAATGCACCATCTGGTGACCAGGCTGGTGTGGATCGCATAATTAAGGTGCTGTTCCCGGTCATACTTGCGCCGGGCAATTGATCTGCCGCGCGAAAACCATCACCTGTTGCAATATCGATAACCCAAATATTCGTCGGCATTGGACCATCACCGAAACCGCCGATGCCTAATTCATTAAGATATTCCACAGCGACGGTTGCCACTGAACTATAAGCAATACGTGTGTTGTCGGGTGAAATGATAGGATAGCCATTCCAACCCCATGTTGTAATCTGCTCAACAGAATTTGTGGCTGGATAATAGCGCCAATAATCGCCTTCTGCCCACAAAACTACCGGTGCGGTATCAACTTGGGCATCTACTCGCATCACGTTATATGGCATGACGCTGAGCAGAAGCAACCCAATAATGATTCCTAAGGCTATTTTTCTTAGTGTCTGCATAACAATCTCCAAATTACTTGGCATGGTAATTAAGATAGTTCTTTTCCCCACACCTATTGTAGTTCAATTATATGAAATGCACTTAATAAAAAAAATCCCGACCGAAATTGGTCGAGATTTTTAGTGTATCTAAATCTATGAAATTTAGCGATTTTCGATGGGTACCCAGGGTACATCAATTTCGCCAACATAGTTAGCCTTCGGACGGATCAGACGATTGTCAGCCCATTGTTCAATAATATTGGCAGTCCAACCAGCAATACGTGACATCACAAAGAGCGGGGTCATCATGTCTGGTTCAATACCAAGGGTGTAGAGCACAATCGCGCTGTAGTAGTCAACATTAGCGAAAAGTTGACGGTCGATGAAGTAATCATCTTCCATCGCGTAACCTTCTAAATTCTTGGCAATTTCAAACCAAACATCGTTACCGGTGCTGTGTGCCAACGCTTCGGCCTTATCCTTGAGAACCTTACCTCGTGGATCTGGAGCCTTATAAACGCGGTGACCAATACCCATAATCTTGCGGTCATTGCCCTTAACTTCGTTCTTGAAGAAACCTTCAACCTTATCAACGGAGCCAATTTCCATGAACATCTTCATAGCGGCTTCGTTAGCACCACCGTGCTTGGGGCCCTTCAAGGCACCGATAGCGGCAGTTACAGCACTGTACAAATCACCGTCGGTGCTGGTTACAACACGGCTGGTGAAGGTACTGGCGTTCAAACCGTGGTCAGCCAACAAAATCAAGTAAGTGTTGGTTGCATCAATTTCGGTTTGGCTTGGTTCTTCGCCACCCTTAAACATATACATGAAATTCCCCGCCAGACTTAAATCTTCACGGGGGGCAATGGGTTCTTTACCTTGTCGAATTTGATTCCAAGCGGCGACGATAGTCGGGGTCTTAGCCAAGAGGACAAGAGCCTTACGACTATTTTCGGCGGGACTGTTATCTTCAGCTTTGGGGTCTTGAACACCAATAAAAGAAACTGCAGTCCGGACGACAGCCATCGGGTGGGCATCTTTTGAGAAAGTCTTCATCATATTGACGATGGTGTCATCAATAGCCATTTCGGCGTTAACTTGTTTAGTGAACACATCAAGTTCACTTTGGGTGGGGAGACGGTCATTCCAGAGAAGGAAGGATACTTCTTCAAAAGAGGCATTTGCGGCGAGATCGAAGATGCTATACCCACCATAATAAAGCCGTCCATTGATGCCATCTACTTTACTTTTGCGGGTATCCGCAACGACAACTCCTGCAAGTCCTTTTGCTTCGGCCATTTTAGAAAATACTCCTTATTTAACCAATTAATCAAATCACGATTAGATTATTTGTCGTAAAAAAAGCCGACTTCCTATAATTGTCAGAGAAAGTATGCTTATAGTTTCCGAGATGAGGCTAGTTTTACTGACATTACCGCGCTGAAATTATAAGAGATTTAAGCGCAGATGACAAAGGATAATTAGGGTTTTTACCAGAATTCTATAAAATGAAGGCTCTTTAGCATATCTTTTACGTGGCAAATGTCAATTTTTGGGGCGTGTTTTTTTGGTAAATTTCGTTAGAATGCGGTCTAATATCTCTTATACAAAATAATCGGAGGAGAGACTAATGGCAGATATTCGCTCAACCCAAGAAATCTTTGGTGATCTTTTTGGCGGGTTAGCTAGTTTGGGAGCACGCGGCGTTGATGGGTTGATTATTGCCCGTGCAATTGCCAAATTACTCATTCAAAAAGGTTTGCTTACTGAAGAAGAACTTATCGGCATGATGCGCGAAATCGCAATGACTGAACTGGAACGCAACGAAGATACTGAATTTGTTATACAAACCTATCGCGAAGTGGTAACCCGCTTAGATAGTGATAAAAAGCCATAAATTCAATTTGGCTCGTGTAAAATACCAAGAGGTTCTCATCATTGAGAACCTCTTTTTGGATAATCTTATTGCTTTTGTAGATTAAATATTGCGGCAAAAGAACCATCATTAGAAGGCTGAGCGATGATAGTCATTGTGGCCAACCATATCGTATCGCCATCTTCTAAACTTGCTGTAAACCAACCACCATCAGAACCTATATCACTCGTCAAAACTTCCCAATCAGCCTGTTCAACCAACTTCTGGTAGTAGTCGATCAAATCACCCACACTTACATCTTCTGTTTGCAAAACTGTTGATGCGATCATTTGATTAAAACCAGAGTAACGGCTTTGCATCTCAAATGAAACATCATTCAGCGCTGGAGAATCGTTCTCATTGTAGCGAAAATACAGGTTTTGAATTCGCAAACCGTAATCCTGTGGTGAAGGTGAAACGGTGGGTGGGGTAGATACCGCCGGTTTGGCATCGACAATCTCA
>JBNLCD010000030.1:0-19754 GCA_050303635.1 Anaerolineae bacterium | reverse complement strand
CGATGGTGTATTCCCCATAGATATACCTACCATTCACCAAAACAATAACTAAACATGCCCACCTGTTGTAGATGCCGGAACATTAATCTAAGTATGCTGAACCCAAGCCCACTTTGTGGCTTTATGCAAAACTTTGACCGTCAATAAATTTTTTGGATAAACACTATTTTGGGCAAAAGAAGGTATGAAATACGCTGTTATGTAATTATGACGCCATTTCGCACAACTTAGCGATGTTGTTGCTAAAATTTTAGGATAAAACTTACTTCATAGTACAAATGATACTACAATCGCAGTCCCTTTGCACTTGGACGACTTGCGAAGTGGGTCTATAATTAAGGTGGTACATTGTAGCAATTCAATCAGGGGTTACAAATTATGAGTTATACGCCATCGACTTCGTCTGATGAAACACCGCCGCCTGAAAGGTCGACAGAAATCATCAAGGTTTCATCGAATTCTCGGTCCACTTCGGTGGCCGGGGCCATTGCAGGTGTAATCCGTCAAGATCATCACGCTGAGGTACAAGCAATTGGGGCTGGCGCTGTTTATCAAGCCGTCAAAGCCATTGCGATTGCCCGAAAATACTTGTCACGTGAGGTTGGTATCATGACGATACCCATATTCACAGATGTGATGATTGAAGGTCAGGAGCGAACGGCAATTCGTTTCATCGTCGAAGAGAAGGATTTACAAATCGACGAGGATTAAATGCCGAATATTGATTTACATATGCACTCAACAGCCTCGGATGGGGTTTATGCTCCGTCGGAGGTTGTTCGTCTGGCCCTAGAACGTAACATGGATATCATTGCCATTACCGATCATGACACGCTCGATGGTGTTGTTGAAGCCCAAAAAGCCGCTGAAGGTACAAGTTTGCGCGTGTTAACGGGTATTGAAATGGGAATGGAAAATGGTCCACGGGATGTTCATGTCTTGGGCTATGATCTGGACCCAACCAATAAAACATTAAACGAAAAACTACTGGCAATGCGTGAATACCGCAAATATCGGGCGGAAAAGATTGTTGAAAATCTCAATAATCTGGACATTCCCGTGACCTATGAGCGCATTATCGAACTCGCAGGGAATGGGGTGATTGCCCGTCCACATATTGCCAAAGCCATGATGGAAGTTGGCGCGGTCAAAGATTATCAAGAAGCCTTTGATAAATATATCAGCAATGACAGTCCCGCTTATGTGCCACGCTTGCGCATGAGTCCACAAGAGGGTATTGATTTGATTCATAGCGCGGGTGGGGTGGCCGTGGTGGCGCATCCGTGTCGCTATGCGGACCCCATTGGCGTGGTGCGTGAATTTGCGAGTAAAGGTGCGGATGGGGTCGAAATTTTCTATCCCGACAATGAACCTGATTTACGCCAAGAATTGTTCGCTGTGGCCGAAGAACTTGATTTAATCGTCACCGGTGGGTGTGACTTCCACCGTCCGAATGGTGATGGTTCATTGGTTCTTGGTTGTGAAGATGTGCCCCTAACCGCTGTTGAGAGCATTCAGACCCGCGCGCAACGATATAAGTAATTCACGAATTCATCTGTTTGCCAAAAAGACTAAGCCTGCTCTATATAAGAGTGGGCTTTTTGCTAATTTATCCAATTCTATCACTCATCCGTTAACCTAGATTCGGCTATTAAGCTTTGAATTTAGAAGATTAGGTGGGAGAAGATAGATGCTGAGATCATTAGCTGAACCAAAACAAAACGACGAATATGAAATGGTGCTACGCCGCAACCTCGAACGGGAAAAGCTTGCGGAGGTTATTGAAAATAAAGAGCTTGTTTGGATTGATGCAGTTGATCCATCAAGTGAAGAAATCGAGTGGTTGAGTAATTTACTTGATTTGCATCCGTTGGTGGTAAGTGATATTAACCGACGGGATATTCGTCCGGCGCTCTATTCTTATCCCAATCAGCTGTTTATCTCGCTGTTTCAGCCGACATCCGGTATCAATGAACTGGAATTGCGAGAAATTCACTGTGTGGTGTTAGACCATTGTTTCCTGACCATTCGTGATAGCCAGAGCACCAGTGTTGGTCAGTCTTATGATCGTATTGCCCAAAATCAAGAAGCATGGGTACGTGGGATTAACTATTTTCTCTACCTCACCATTCAAATGGTCGTGGATGCTTATTATCCGATACTAGATCGAATCAGTATCCATTTGAGTGAACTTGAAAATCAAATTTTGGTCAGTAGGCATGTTGATAGTGCTCAGGCCCAAGTGTTCCGCACCAAACAACAATTGATTAATCTACGCCAGATTATTGCCCCGCAACGGGCTGTTATTTCAAAGCTTTTGGCTGAAGAAATCATTACGCGTACTAATCAAGACCGCGATCTGTTTCACCATGCTTATGAACGCACCGTGCGTATTTATGATACGGTGGATGCCCAACGCGATTTGTCGAATAACGTACTTGATCTAATTCGTAATCAAGAAGCGACCCGTCTGGCTAACACCGTCAGCCGTTTGACCATCATTTCGATGATTTTCTTGCCGTTTACTTTTCTGGTAGGGGTTTTCGAGTTGAACTTTATTACGACAGATCCTGTGCTCGAAATCCCAATGTCAGGTGGTCTTTTGCTAATTTTGTTGCTGGCCATGTTGGCTGTTTCAACCGTGGGCCTCTTCTGGTACTTCCGCCGCCGCGATTGGATTTAAAGCTCAGTTTAATCGACAATCGCCACACTGCCGTTGCGGCGTGGATCACCCGCGCCGATTAATTCGCCTTGGGGTGTACGTAAAGCCGTATGCGCTCC
Source organism: Anaerolineae bacterium (assembly GCA_050303635.1). GTDB lineage: Bacteria > Chloroflexota > Anaerolineae > Aggregatilineales > J027 > JAKEEQ01. Next base: position 16,973 of record JBNLCD010000030.1, on the reverse strand, counting down.
GCCAAAATAAAAGGCGATATCACTCCAACGACTAACCGGATAACCACAGGCTTCAATCGCACTGGCTATGGCTGGATTGTGGCCACCTTCAAAATGCACTGTCTGGTTATCTAAATGCACGCGCGATTGTTGCACCGCTTCCGCTGGCGACATATTCCAATCGAGAATATTGCTCAAGACTTGGAAAATCGCACTGCGTAACCGCGCCGCGCCACCACTGCCAACGACAATTTGCAAACCATCGTCATTTTGAATAATCGTCGGAGCCATCATGGACGATAAGCGCTGACCCGGTTGATATTGATGAAATCCAGCAGGATTAAGTTCTTCTTCGCCGAGCATATTGTTCATTAAAATTCCGGTGTTGCCTGCAATATATCCGGCTGTTTCACCGGGCGTGGTGGTGAGGCCAACCGCCAAACCTGTTTCGTCTATGACGCTGATATGGGTCGTGCTGGCATGACCGGGTGGTTCATGACCGCCCTGACCGGGTTTTTGGGTGGCCAGAATTTGGGCCACTTGCGCCCAATCCGCTTCAATAAAATCGTCATATAACCAGGTGTGCCATGCCGCAACATCCACCATGCTAATTGGATTATCACGCTCACGGGCTAACATCACCTGCCGCTCAATTTCCGTGAGTAAAGCCACATGCTCGACACTGCTATGGGTTAAGCCTTCTAAGTTGGCACGCTTAATGAGGCGTAAGGCATACGCAATCAGAATCCCGCCTGCGGAGGGTGGTGGATTGGTCAAAACATGCTGGTTGCGATATTGAAAACTGAGAGGCTTACGTTGGATGACTTGATATTTTTGAAGATCAACCGCTGTGATTAAACCGCCACGGGTTCTTTGATCCGCTAAAATGGCCTCCGCGACAGAACCTGTGTAAAAACTTTGCCACCCTTCAGCCACGATTTGCTCAAAAGTATCGGCCAGCCCATGATTAATATAGCGTTCGCCGGGTTGAAGCCAGTTGCCGTTGGGCGCAAATAATTCAAGCGTGCGGGTCCCGCGTTCGAGAATGGTATCGACGAGTTGGATTAAATACGCTTGATACGCATTGAGGATAAAACCTTCACGAGCTAATTTTAAAGCAGGTTGAATAACATCTGTGAGGGGCATGGTGCCTTGTTCGGCCAGAAGTTTAGCTAGTCCTGCAATATCACCATGCACGGCGGTACTGCCGCGCCCTAAATGATAGATACTCGTGTCGCTTTCATATTCCACTGTGATTCCGGCAAAATCCAACCCATCGGAATCGCGTCGATCCGTGCCGAGGCCGGGTGTATTGCAGAAAAAATCATAGAGCACAGGCTCTGCGTTGGGCTTCGCTACCAAGGCGAATCCACCGCCACTCGGTGAAGACAAGATCACTTCAGCCATATAACTTGCGAAAACTGCCGCGACTACGGCATCAACTGCATTCCCGCCTTGCCGCAAGATTTCTGCGCCCGCCGCAACGGTTTGCGGACTGCCGCCAACTACAATACCTTTCATCAAATGCCTCCTCAGTGCGCCTCTATCTTAACGCATCTTGCGGAAGTTTCTGAAAACTTGAGTAAAATTTCTACGCAGATTCTGATAAATACAGGCTATACTTTGCACAGGTAATGGAATAAAGACACGCAAACAATGTATTGGTACATAGGAGTATAAGATGCAATCACCATTTATGTCAGTGATTCAGCCTCAGATAGACACGAACCCCAGTTTTCAATATTTACCCGCTGAAACCTTCCCCCGGATGAACCCAGTTGAATGGTTCCACTCACATATGGCTGTGGGTGGTTGGAGTCCACTGCGCAGACTCAGCGGAATGCTCACCGCGCACATGACCGAAATTGCGCCCCAGAATGGTTTTGCATGGCACCCCCATCGTGGTCTTGAAATTTACACATGGGTCCTTGAAGGCGCACTCTATCATGAAGACACAACAGGCGGTAAAGGGGTTATCCGTGAAGGTGAACTGCAACGCATGTTTTCCGGTCATTGGATTGAGCACCAAGAATTGAATATGAACGATGAATCAGCCCGTGTCATTCAAATTTGGTTTGCCGCTGACCCGATTTATCGTGATGTAGAACCACATTATCAACAATTGAGCCGTGCTGAATTACCCGTGCGTCAAATTGGCGATGGGACAGTTTACAGCTTAATTGGTGACGGTTCACCGATGGAAAGTCATGAAGAAGCGCGTTTAACCGCCACCTATCTTGATAACGGCACGACCTCTCTTGAAGCGCCACGGGTGGGTGAAGATTTATTCCTCTATATCACAGACGGTGCAGGGGAATTTACGCGTAACGGCGCAACCCAAGAACTTGGTTTATACGATGTCATTCTCGCGAATCCAAGTGTCGAGCCGATTGAGATCAAGAGCGACGGCAAATTGCGCTTCCTGAGCTTCTACTTGCCCAGTTTCTTGGTGTAGTTCGCTTAGAATCGAGCAAGGATATGAAAACATTCATGACCTTTTTTGTAAAAGAGGTCATGCCAAAAAACTTGATATAAGAAAAAATCCCTTGGTATTAGCCCAGGGATTTTTTTCTTTTGAGAGTTAGCGTTCAGGATTTTCATCGCCATATTCAGCCAGTGTAGCGGCTAAATCTTTCTGGCGATATTCATTGTAGATGGATTGCAATAAATTTCGTACCCGATGTTGAACATCGGCCAATTCGCTTTCAAGCGGGGGCGGGAAGAAATTCAACAATTCATGAACCAAGCGTCCGGTATCCGAGAGAGACTGTCCAGTATCATAAATTTTCTCGATCCGTTCGCGCGCGGTCTCCAAATATTGAGTAATGGGCACGATAGCAGTCTTCACTGTGATATTGCCATGGCCCGCAATAATAATATTGGCTGGATATTTTTCATCACTAACGGTATTTAGGGTTGCAAGCCATTGTTCGGATTGCAAATTATTAAGATAAGGCGCGGTGCCTACCACGATAATATCACCCGAGAAAAGTAATTTTTCGGGCAAATATTGCACCATGATTGAGCCCCGCGTTGGCCCCGGTGCATAAACTAAATTCAAGCGATGTTTGCCAAATTGGACCATAATTTCGTCATCAAAAGTAATGACAGGCAATTGAATTTTACACGAGCTTAACTCCGATTGTTCATAGGGCGAGCGCGTCAACATATTGGCGATCGTATTCACATAGCTCGATGGCAAACTTTTGATATGTTCATATGTGGCCCGATGCGCAATGAGAATATGGGGTTTCATTAGATGCGCACCCAGTAACCGTTCGGCGTTATAATCTGTCAAAATCAAAGCGCGAATTGGGACATTTCGCCCCGCTTTAGCCTCTAAGAAAGCCCGCCACCGATCCGCTTCTTCAGGAAAGGTGGGCGCATCAATCAAGATATAGCCTTCATTCGTCAGAATAGCCGAGACGGTTGAACCTCGAAAGTGTGTCGCAACAAAAATATTATCAGCAACTTCTTGCATAAATTCCCTTCCTTAAACTGATTCTTGAAGGTGTTCATACGCGATATTCAGCGCATGTTCCACTTGGCGACTATCGGCGGGCACCCCGCCGCCTTGGGCCATATTGGGTCGACCACCCCCGCGTTGTGAATCAAGCGTAGCCAGCGCCGCTTTAAGGACTGGCACTACATCAAAGTCTAAATCTTCCGAGCGCGCAAAAACAAAATGGGCGGATTCACCAGATAAACCTAACAGTGCAACAGTTGCCTCTTTTTGGGTGAGCTGACTCGCGATTTGTTGTAAATCACTTTTGTCGGCATCTTCGATAACTTGTTTAACAATGACGGGCTGGGTTTGCGCGGCTTCATTCCACCAATGTTCTACATCATAACTAATCAGGCGTTGTTTGGTAGTCTTCAACTGACGACTCAGCGTTTTGTTTTCATCACGCATCTTGGTGAAGATATTCGGAATATCCGGAATACCCGTGGTCAACGTCGCTGAGAGGTTAAGGAGAAGTTCATTTTTTAGCCGATAATCAGCAAGCGCACGTTGTCCACATAAAAATTCGATACGGAGATTATTATTTTTCTTATCGGTGCGCACAACTTTAATCATGCCGATTTCGCCTGTATGCGCCACATGAGTTCCCCCACACGCTGTGACATCAAACCCGCCAATATCAACCACGCGAACGGCACCCGTTACTTTTTCCGAGATTTTGCGCAAATTGATCACGACAAGTTCATCCTCAGTCGGAAACCAAACTTTGACCGTCCGATTTTCCGCAATAATTTGATTGGCTAAATCTTCGGCGGCGGCAATTTGATTTTCGTTGAGTGCCTCGGTCTCTAAGTCAATGGTGACGCTTTGTTCACTGAGATGAAAACTAACGGTTTCTGCGCCACAGGTTTCAATAAATGCACGCGTCAAAATGTGCTGACCAGAATGGTGTACCATATGATCAAAGCGCCGGGTCCAATCAATTGCCCCGTGAACTGTTGACGCCGCTAGAGGTTGTTCTAAAACATGAATAACATGACCATTTTCGGCGACCACATCCAGCACAGGTTGATTGTTCAGGGTACCTAGATCATGGGGTTGGCCGCCACTGGTCGGATAAAAAGCACTTGATTCTAAAATAACAGCGGGTTGGCCGCTCAACTCAGTTTCAGAAAGAACCTGAGTTTCAAATTCTTTTAAATATGAATTGTGATAATATAAACGCTCAGATTTCATGAATAACCCTATCCTTCTGTCTTAATAATTGTATTAGTTAGATGGCAAACTTGGCAATGGACAAGATAACACCCCAACAACGCTGGCAAAATTATCGACAACGATTACCACAATTAACACGGCGACAAAAGTGGTTGTCGATAGGCAGTGCTGTCAGTCTTATTCTAATTTTTGCAGTGTTTGTCTTGCCTTATCTGTTACCTTTGGCGGGCCCGCAAGCCCAAGATCCGCATACACTCGCTGACCCAGATGGTGCCTTCATAAAAATTGATAACACCACACTTTATTATAAACATTTGTCGGGCAATGGTGCGACTGTGCTTCTCATTCACGGTCAAGCTGGCTCAACTCAAACATGGCGTGAGACGATGCCAGCGCTTAACGAAGCGGGTTTTGATGTCTATGCCTTCGATTTTCCGGGTTTAGGATTATCTTCCAAAGGTCTCGATCAAGATTATAGCTATCCGCGTCAAGCTGAACTATTGGAACACTTCATGAATGAAATGGATATTTCCGAAGCTTATTTGGTGGCGCATGCGTTTGGCAGTAATCCAGCCATTATGGTCGCCCAAAATCAGCCCAATAGCGTGTTAGGGTTGGTGTTGGTTGCCCCCACCATTTTTACAGATGAAGCCCCGGCTGTACCTGCATTTATATTTGATTTAGGCTTTGCGCGGCGTTGGATGCAGGTTGCACTTCATTTCGTCGTACACGAAGCCGTCGGTGAACAATTACGCAGTGCGACGAAAAAAGACGAAGTTGTCACCGATGCCCTCATTGATGACTATGCGCGTGTTTTATCAACGCCCGATTGGGATCTAGCCGTGTGGGGTATGTTGCGCGATAGCCACCAAAATCATATTACGCAACCGCTGGAAGAAATTACGGTTCCCGTTGGTTTGTTCTGGGGAAGTGAAGATGGCTGGGCCACGCCTGATAACGCCCTCTGGATGCTCGACACGTTTCCTAATTCATGTTTAATCAGTTTCTCTGAGATCGGTCATTTGCCCATGCATGAAGTTCCGCAAGAATTTGCCGACGCGCTAATATTATTCTTGCAGTCAGGGTGTATAAATGAGGAAGTTCAGACTGATTAGAATTTTTCGGGAGAAAAATTGGTATGGGTATAAAAGTCGGTGATATGGCCCCTGATTTTAAAGCTGTGACCAATGCAGGGCGTGAAGTAAGTTTAGCGGAATTTCGCGGCAAACAAAATGTCGTGTTAGTGATGTATCCCGGCGATCAAACCGCAGATTGCACACGGCAATTGTGCGCATTTCGTGATGAATTTCCTCGCTTCGAAGCCGTGGATACAATCGTTTTTGGGATTAATCCTGCCGATGCGGAAAGTCATCAAAAATTTATTGACAAAAATGGATTCCCCTTTGAACTCATTGTTGATCAAAAACGTCAGATTGCGCGGAACTATGATGCTTTAATGCTGTTGGGTTATGTGGTCAATCGGACCGTGATTGCGATTAATAAAGAAGGGCGTGTTGTGTTTTATGAGCGCGGCTATCCAACCAATGATGCAATCATCGGTGCATTGCAAGCCCAATCTAGCGCGGCATAATCACGCTTTAAAACTAGAATGGATGAACACTTATAACGGACGAGGCAAATACCTCGTCTGTTTTGTTATAATCAGCGAAAAATTTTAGGTTACATAGAGGAAATCAAACTGACGTGAATGGGTTATTGATCTTACAAGTCATTGTGTATGGATTTGCACTCTGGTTGGGTCTGTATTTGTTGACACGTGATTTGCAAAATCAGCATCTACGGTATGCTGGTTTAGGCTTGATTAGTTATGCCCTCATTGTGTTGGGCAATGTGCTTTATAACCATGCGCCTGATACCCAAACGGCTGAATGGATTGCCCGCTTAAGTCTGCCTTTGGTCATTTTCCCAGCGGTATTCTGGTTTATGACGCTACTTTACTTACTCGATGATTTGGATCGTGATTGGCTGATTCGACTCAAACGTAACCCCTTATTTCTCATTCTGCCTAGTCTTTTTATTTATGGACTTGGCGCGAGTACCCATCTTTTTTTTGATTATACGGCTGACCCACCAGCCAGCAATTTGGGATATTTATTAGTTTTTGTAGTCGTCCTGCCCGCGATGGGTGGGGCCATCTGGTTATTGAGTCAATCTTATCAGCAAAATTCACAGAAAATCCCTTTAGGATTGGTCTTTTTAGCCACCTTATTTTTTGCCTTAACCGTTGGCATTTTGTTGACTCCCACAGATATTTTGCCGCGCGATTGGATGATTGTGGCGGTGAGCCTCGATATATTCACGTTTGGGCTTGTTGTGGCCATGCTGGATGCATTCGAACAAGGTGAACAACTCCGCGGCAATATGGTTCGCGCCTTGGATGTGAGTTTTGTAACCAGTAGTATTTTCGCAGGGCAAGTGGCATTGGTCATGCAATTTAGCACCGGAACTGAATTTGCTATGCTGATGCTTTTATTTTCTACCTTAACAGCCTCAATTGCCTTACAGATGTTTGCTAATCCCTTGGCTCGATTGGTGGATGAGTTGGCCTTTCCGCAAAAGGAAGAAACACGTGAAGCCCTCAAATCAATGCGCACCACGGCTGAAGTTCTTTCGCGCCAAAAGCCAGAAATTGATTTTGTTCAGATGGATAACACGGAATTCACCCGTTTAACGCGTCGTGCTCTCCGTGATTTTAGTAATTTGCCGAAATTGGCGACAAATCCACTAACTCAACTGCCGCATGTCACTGAAAGACTACAAGACAAAGTTCAAACCCTAACCACCCTAGAGCGAGCAACTGAGTTAAAAGTTTTACTCACGGAACGGATTGATGCGCTCAAACCACCGGATAATGGTGATTATGGTATGAGTGATGAATGGCGTTTTTATAACGCGTTGTATTATCCATATGTAGTCGGGATTCGCCCGTATAGTCGGCGGGCAGATTATGGCCATTTGGATGCGGACGATAAAACCATGCTGGATTGGTTTCGCAGTCGAGTTCCGGAACGGACCCTCTATAATTGGCAGAAAAAAGCGGCTGAACTCATTGCCCAAGATTTGCGGGAAAGTTTAGAAACCTAAAACTATTTCGTGAAAATCACACAAGACAAAAAATCTAAAAACTTTCTATGTTAGAAGCTATTTTTAAGGCTCTGACAACGAATTTATGCATATCTTACATTGTGTGATAGGGGAGCTATGTTATGATTAAAGCCATTATTTATTGATTAGATTCGCCTATCCAAACGATTGCGGAGCACTAATGTTTCTGTGGATACTTGTCTTTGCACCAGCCATTTTAGCGTGTTTGCTGGCGCTAATTCCCAATATCAAAGAATTCCCTTCTATCTGGCTCAAATTGACAACGTTGTTGCCCCTGATCTTATTCGGGGTCAGTTTAACGTATTTGGGTGATATCGAAGCCGGGAAAACCATTCGCGTTGAGTATATGTGGGTCGAAGCGCTGGGCTTAGAACTGAGTTTGGTGCTAGATGGCCTCAGCATAGTTTTCGTTCTGATTATTACGGGAATCGGCACGCTTATTACCTACTATACAAGCGCCTATTTCCATAAAACAAATGAGCTTCGCCGTTTCTATTTCTATTTGTTCATTTTCATGTCGGCCATGCTGGGCATCGTGTTGTCTGGTAACTTGCTGGGCATGTTTATATTCTGGGAACTCACTACTATTTCCAGTTATCTCTTGATTGGCTTTAAGCACGAAAAACCAGCCGCACGTCGCGGGGCACGCCAAGCGCTGATTGTTACAGGCGGTGGTGGACTGGCCTTGCTCGGTGGGATTGCCATGCTGGGAGTTATGACGAACGGCGTTTATGATTTTGCGGCCATTGATGCGCAGAGTAAAACCCTAGTTGAGCATGATCTTTTTGCGCCCATGCTGATTCTTATTTTGTTGGGGGCCTTCACCAAAAGTGCGCAATATCCCTTCCATTTTTGGTTACCGGGTGCAATGGAAGCCCCCACACCAGCCAGTAGTTATTTGCACAGTGCGACGATGGTTAAAGCGGGTGTCTATTTGTTGGCACGACTTAGTCATAGTTTTGGTGGTAGTGAACTCTGGCTCTATGGCTTGAGCATTATTGGGATGTTCACTTTTGTGTATGGCGCATTTATGGCGCTCAGTGCGCGGGACCTCAAAGCAATTTTGGCCTATACCACTGTAAGTTGGCTCGGCGTTTTGGTGGCCTTGATTGGTTTAAACACCAAAGATAGTCTCAAAGCGGTTATCATCGGCATTCTAGTCCATGCGTTGTATAAAGGCGCACTCTTCTTAATTGTGGGGTCGATTGACCACGCCGCGCATACCCGTGATATTGATAAATTGGGTGGCATTGCCCGTAAAATGCCTTATAGCACCACTGCCGCCAGCTTGGTCTTGTTGAGTATGGGCGGCATCTTCCCCATGATTGGCTTTGTGGCCAAGGAAACGCTAAAGATTGCCAGTTTAGCGGATACGGTCCCCAATGAATTGGCTACATTTTTCCCCGTCATGGCGGTGGCTGGCTCAGCTTTTACCGTTGCCGCCGCATGGGTCATTGCCCGTGAAGTATTTTTCAGTGCCGAACCAGTGGATACTGAACTTCAAAATGTGCATGAAGCTGAATTTCCCATGTGGATTGGTCCGATGATCCTTGGAGTTTTGTCATTGGCTTTTGGTTTATTCTTAACGCCCTTGTTAGGAACCATTGTCAATTCGAGCTTAACCACATTAACGGGGAAAACCACTGAAGTTGAACTACATCTTATCCCGCATGTGGATGACCTAGCGTTCCAACTCAGTATGTTGGCGATTGGACTGGGTATTGTCATCGGCATACTTAATCGACCAATCCGGCACGCCTTGGATAAAATTCCGCTCCTCAATCCGACCGAGATTTATGAAAAAATCTTTGGAGCGGGTGAAATTGAGAGCGAAACTAATCAACGCCATGTATTAAAAACGGGCTATTGGTTTGTTGAAACTCAACTGCAACGCGGCTTATTGCGCTGGTATTTGAGCATTATTTTTGCGGGTTTAGTGTTGATTATTTGGCTTGCTATTGGCTATGTGGCTCTGAGTGGTGATGCTTTAACGCTCCCAAATTGGGATGAGTTAGGCGAAGGGCTAACCATACTCGAAATCGCGGTTATGGCGTTGATTGCTATTTCGGCTATTCAATCCACCCGCGCGCGCCGTCGCTTGGCCGCAATTGTGTGGGCAGGTGTCACTGGCTCCCAAACAGCGTTACTCTTCGTTCTGATGGGTGCACCTGACTTAGCATTTACTCAATTATTGATCGAAGTGTTATCTTTAATTTTGGTGATGCAAGCCTTCCGGCTGTTGCCACGTTTCATGCAAGATACCAGCCGCTTTATGATGCCGCGCACAATCCGCGATATGGTCATTGCCGGCAGTGTCGGAATTACGATGGCAACAGTTGCGTTCCTCGCCAGCAATAACCCGGTCGCCGAGTCGATACGTGGCTACTACGAAGCCTTTTCTTATGAAAAAGGCAAAGGTCACAATATTGTGAACGTGATCCTCGTTGATTTCCGGGGGATTGATACGATGGGCGAAATCACCGTTCTTGTGATTGCCACATTAGGTGTTCTGGCGCTGATTACACCGATGCCGCTCCTTGATATTCTCGATAGACGTCTTTATGAGGGTGAAGAGGAGTTTGAAGAATCTCAAACTCGTAAGGATGAATCAGTAATTGCCCATATTTATGGCGAAGTCGATAGAGTTATTCAGGCCACATTTGCGATTTCGAATGGCGAAGATAATGAAACTGAAAGCGAGGAAGCCTAATGCGGGCAAATATTTTTACGAGTTTTGTAACACGCTTGATGGTCAGTTTTCTGTTCATGTTGTCTATCTATTTGCTACTGCGTGGCCATAACTATCCCGGGGGTGGCTTTGTCGGTGGTTTAGTCGCGGCTTCCGCCATTATTGCGCTCTATCTCAGCCGCGCGTCGGAAGATTCAGTGGAGCGACATCAACGGGTTGGTCCTTATTTTTGGGGGTATATGATGGTGGGTGGCGTTACGCTCTCCTTGCTCTCTACACTCGTGGGCTTATTTTTTGGGGATGCCTTTATGGATGCCACCTGGTATTCCGAAGAAATACCGGGGGTTGGCAAATTGGGGACCCCATTTCTATTTGATATTGGGGTTTATTTCACGGTTATGGGTGTCACATTAAGTATTACGCGTGTGTTGACAAATGTCTTTGTCGAAGAAAAAAACGACACAGAAGGGAAACAAGTCAACTTATGAGTCTATTATTTGCCATCTTGGTCGGTATTCTCTTTGCGGTAGGAACCTATTTTCTGCTGAAGCGCAGTATTGTTAAACTAATTTTGGGTGTGATTATGCTGGGTTATGGAACAAATCTCCTTATTTTTATGACAGGTGATTTGAGTGGGCGCGATATGCCAATTCTAGGTATTGGCACAGCTCAGAAATCAGACCCTATCCCGCAAGCCTTAATCCTGACAGCTATTGTGATCGGGTTTGGGGTTTTGGCGTTTACGATGACTTTGGCCTATCGGTTTTATTTCGATATTCGCACTGAAGATTTAGATGAGATGTATCAAGAAACGGATATTCAATAAACTATGGATCCACGATGGATAGTTTTACCCATTATTATACCGCTGTTGACGGCGCTTATTGCTTTGTTTGCGCCGAATAAATTAGCGCGGCGGTGGGTTGTGCGGACTGGCTTGATTCTCAATCTTGGCGTGGCTGTATTCTTATTTACCACCGTCTTACAAGATGAGACCGTTTTGGTAACACAAGCTGGTGCATGGCAAGCACCATTCGGGATTACCTTAGCCATTGATCCACTGAGTGGATTGATGCTGAGTGTGACTGCGATTTTGACATTGACCGTCGGTATCTATAGTGATTTGACAATTGATAAAACCCGTGAAGATTTCGGCTTTCTGCCAATTATGGCGTTCATGCTCATGGGGATTAATCTCGCCTTTGTGACTGGGGATATTTTTAACCTGTATGTGGCATTCGAAATTATGTTAACTGCCTCATTCGGGTTGCTGATTTTAGGTGATCGCGAATCACAAATTCGCGGTGGTATGAAATACATGGTCATTAATTTATTGAGCTCAACCGTTTTTGTGGTGGCCATTAGTTTGACCTACGCCACATTAGGCACACTCAATATCGCCCATCTGATTTATCGTGTGCAAGAATTGGATACTGATCCCAGCATCTTAACCATTGTGGCGGCGCTGTATCTAGTTGGGTTCTCCATCAAGGCCGCGGCTTTTCCATTCCATTTTTGGTTGCCTGCGTCCTATCACACCCCACCCGTCGCGGTCAGTGCAATTTTTGGCGGACTACTTACCAAAGTTGGCATCTACGCCATGATTCGGGTACTCGTGTTTATTTTCCACAATGAGCTTGATCATCTCCAATTCATCTGGCTAACAATTTCTGGTTTAACCATGTTGACTGGGGTTTTTGGGGCTCTTTATCAACGCGAGATTCGGCGGATTTTCTCATTTTTGATTATCAGCCATGTCGGTTTTATCATGATGGGTATCAGTTTTGATACACGCTTGGGTTTGACTGCCGCGATTTTCTATCTAGCGCATCATATGATTGTCAAAACAGCTTTGTTTATGGCCATCGGGATTATGGAGAACACCACCCACACCAAAGACGTGCATCAAATGGGTGGTTTGCTCAAACAACATCCTATTCTAACAGTCTTGTTCTTTATCGCCGCATTAGCCCTGTCAGGTATTCCACCCTTAAGTGGTTTTTTTGCGAAGTTTGCACTACTGTCGGCGGCATGGCAAGCTGAACAATATGTTTTAGGTGTGATCAGTTTAATTGTGAGTTTATTGACGATTATCACAGTCATGCGGGTCTGGCAATTGGCCTTCTGGTATGAACCGCCTGAACTAGACGGGCGTGACACCCAAGAATATCGTTTTGTTGATTTCTCTCGTCGGGAAAAACGCCATTTAGTTTTCCCAATCGCTGTCTTAGTGGCGCTATCTATTGGTATCGGCTTCTTCGCCAATGCAAGCTATGAATTAGCAGACACCACGGCTGAGCAAATACTCAACCCAACCCGGTATGTTGAAGCGGTTTTGGGTAAAGATTTCCATGATAAGTCTTATTCAGATGTGACATTGAGTGTTGATGAGGAGCACGCTAAATGAGTTTATTTATCCTCCATTTCAGTTTGACACTCTTTTGGGTCATGATCATCGGCCACGATATAGCCGATTTTGTTGTGGGATTTCTTATTGGCGGGGCCATTGTCACATTTGGTGATAATTTTTGGTATGCCAGTCATGGTGAGGATGAAGCGCAGTCCGAAGAGAAGTTTCGCATATATCCATTTTTTCTCTTTAAAAAGCGAGACTATCTGCAAAATGAATTCAAATATATGGGGCACTTTTTGCGTCAGCTACCCGCCCACCTTTTCTTGACAGTGTTCTTTATTGGCGAGTTGATGAAGTCAACTTTTGAAGTGATGGAACGCGTCATCAAATATCGGAGTGAAATTCAATCCGGCATTGTCGAAGTTGAATTAGCGAGCACACGTGATTTTGAAATTGTCCTATTGAGTGCGCTCATTACATTGTCACCGGGCACATTGACCGTGGATGATCGCTTTGATGAGGAAACGCAAACACACTATCTCTATGTGCATGTCTTACACATGCCAGATCACAGCGCCGCCATTGAAGATGTCCATCGGTTAGAGCGACGCATTCTCAAAACCTTATATGGTCGCAAATATCTAGTAGCGCAGGAGGAAAAATAAAGTGGATTTCTATTTCCTGCTCGATGCAATTACCGTAGGTGTGGTTATTTCACTCCTTTTTATGGTGTGGCGTATCTGGCACAGTGAATTTGTGCCGGATCGGATTGTGGTCGCTGACCAAATTTCTATTCATATAATGGCGTTAATTTCTTTACACGCCATTCGTACGGGCGAAGAAGCGTATTTGGATATTTTGATTGTATTTAGTATGCTAGGGTTCCTTTCTTCAATTACCTTGGCGCGTTATTTTGAACGGTTAAAGGACTAGGTAAACATGAGTTTTAGCGAAAGCATTACCCTGACCTTATTAGGAATGGGCACATTTGTCATCCTGATGGATACCTTGGGCTTTTATCGTTTCAAGAATGTTTTAACGCGTATGCACGCCGCGACCAAGGGAAGCACGGTCGGCATTGGTATGATCTTAGTTGGTACCATGGTTTATTTTGAGGAATTTCACCTTGTATTAAAGCTTGTTGCGCTAGTATTTTTCCTATTTGCAACAGCGCCCGTCGGTGCACAGGCCATTGCCCGTTCAGCTTATAGTGATTCAGAGTACTATAAGGATATTCTCAGTAAATCGCTGGAAGTTGATGCCTTGCAGAATCATTTTCCCCAGAATAACAAACATAATGAGAGTTAGCGATGGGTGGCGAGAATAATCCATTTCGACAGTTACCGAGTGTTGATTGGCTTATTGCTCAATTTGAAGCCTCAGCTTATCAGCATGATCGTTTGGTCACTGTTGCCCGCCAACTATTGGATTCTGCGCGCCAACAGATTCTCAACGGTCAAGCATCACCTACACCTCCTCAACTTGTGCAACAGATGCAAGACTATCTCACCCAAAATGAGCAAGGTAGTTTACGCCCTGTTATTAATGCCACGGGAATTATTATCCACACTAACTTAGGACGCGCGCCACTCGCAACTTCGGCCATTCAAGCGATGCACGCAATTGCCGGAACTTATAGCACGCTTGAATATGATCTGGCCCAAGGTCAACGCGGACATCGAGATACCCATGTCGAAGATTTAATCATTGAGGTCACAGGTGCTGAAGCCGCTTTGGTGGTAAATAATAATGCGTCGGCGGTCTATTTAGTATTAAGTGCATTAGCCGCTAATCGTGAAATTGTGATTAGTCGAGGTGAATTGGTTGAAATTGGCGGGGGCTTTCGCATTCCCGATGTGATGCGGCAAAGTGGTGTCAATCTGGTTGAAGTTGGTACCACCAATCGCACCCGTTTAGCTGATTTTGAAAATGTAATCACTGAGCAAACCGTAGGATTTTTACGTGCCCATGCATCCAATTTTAAATTGGTGGGTTTCACCGAGGCAGTTGCACTTGCTGATTTAGCCAAACTCGCGCATGAGCACAATCTTCTGCTTTTGGATGATATTGGAAGTGGTGCGTTACTCGATACGGCTCAATTTGGTTTAGATCATGAACCCACAGTGCCCGAAAGTTTAGCCGCAGGCGCAGATCTTATTATGTTCAGCGGCGATAAACTGTTAGGTGGGCCACAGGCGGGGATTATTGTAGGACGACGGGATCTGGTCGAGAAATTACGTAAATATCCGTTAACGCGTGCCTTGCGCCCCGACAAGCTATGCTTAGCAGGCTTAACAGCAACCTTGCAAATTTATCGAGATCGTAACCCCCTCGCTGAGATTCCGATCTGGCGCATGATGAGTTTACCGCTGGCGGATATTCATGAGCGTGTTCAACAATGGCAGGCTAAAATCGGAGGTGATATCTGGGAATCGGAATCCGCAGTCGGTGGCGGCAGTTTACCCGGTGCCACATTGCCAACGTATGTATTGGCATTGAATGTGGCGAATCCCGATGAATTTGCTGAACAATTGCGGCAAGAAAATCCCCCGATTATTGGCCGTATTCATGAAGGACATTATTGCTTAGACCCGCGTACCGTTTGGCCTGAACAAGATGCTTATTTATTTGAGACTTTGCAAAAATATTTAGGAAATTAACTTATTATGCGTGTTATTGCAACGGCTGGTCATGTTGATCATGGCAAATCAACTTTAGTACAGGCTCTGACAGGGATTAATCCTGATCGATGGGCTGAAGAGCAGGCCCGTCAAATGACGATTGATTTGGGTTTTGCTTGGCTAAACTTGCCTAATGGCGACATGCTCGGTGTGGTGGATGTGCCCGGCCATGAAGATTTTATCGAAAATATGCTGGCTGGTGTCGGTGGTATTGATTTAGGCTTATTAATTATTGCCGCTGATGAAGGCGTGATGCCGCAGACGCGTGAACATCTTGCCATTTTGGATCTGTTGAATATCCCCCAACTCATTGTAGCGCTCACTAAAATTGATATGGTTGATGACCCTGACTGGCTAGACCTCGTCGCCCTCGATATCGAAGAAACACTCGAAGCTACCCATTTTGGCGATACCCCGATTATGCCTGTCTCCGCAATGCAAAATCAGGGTTTGGCTGAATTATTGGATATTATTCAAGATAAATTGACTCATTTACCGCCGCGCGCAGAAGACGGCTTACCACGCTTGCCCATTGATCGCATCTTCACCATAAAAGGGTTTGGTACAGTGGTCACGGGTACGCTGTTAGATGGCAAATTTAATGTGGGTGATACTGTCGAGATTTTTCCTCAACAAATCAAAACTCGGATTCGCGGCTTACAATCTCATGAAGAAGCGATTGAAACAGCTTTGCCGGGCAGTCGGGTCGCGGTGAATTTAGCAAATATCGAGACCGATAAACTTCAGCGTGGAGATGTGCTGACTTTGCCCGACGCTATTCATCCCACCAGTTTGCTAGATGTTGAACTCGAACTCTTGGCCTCGGCTCCACGTCCCTTAAAACATAATACCGAAATCAAGTTATTTGTGGGTCCCGCTGAAGCAGTGGGACGCGTTCGCTTATTGCAAGATAATATTTTGTTGCCAGGGCAAACAACGTGGGCGCAAATTATGCTGGAAACTAATCTGGCCTTGATTCGTGGTCAACGTTTTATTATTCGTTATCCTTCCCCACCAGCTACTATTGGCGGTGGAATCATTTTGGATACGGCCCCCGGACGAAAATGGAAACGACAAAAACCCGAAGTTTATGCGCGGTTTGAACGCCTCAGCACAGGCACCCCCTTAGCGTTGATCAGTGAAGCATTAATTAAAGCTCAGCAACCTTTGCGCCTCAATGAACTTAAAACGCGTACTAATTTGCCAGCGGATATCTGGAATGCAATCGAACCGACTGATGATCTGATTCAATATGAAGATTGGATTATTCATCAGCAAACGCTTAATCACTTAGCGCAAAGAACCCAAGTTATTCTTGAAAAATTTCATGCGGAAAATCCATTACAAGTGGGTATGTCACTGAAGCAACTCACGCAAGCGCTTCGGTTAGAGGGTGATACGGCGCATTTTGTCCTGAACTTGTTACATGAATATGGTGTTGTGCAAATCAGCGGCAATCATGTC
>JBNLCD010000029.1:0-19864 GCA_050303635.1 Anaerolineae bacterium | reverse complement strand
CACGCGATTCGCCCGCTTTATTGCTAGCTTTCATATACACCATTGTTTTGCCATCCGCGTTGCTCATCTTGGCTTTACGGTCTTTGCGCATTAAATCAATAAGGTATTGAATAGTTCGGCGCATGAACTTGGGCTGGAATAATACAGGAACAAGCGGGCCGCCAACCTGAGCCAAGCGGGTCAAATAAGTTGGCAGAACAAAATAAGTCGTCATATTGGGAATACCTGTGGTTCTATAGGCAGTTGCCAAGTCTCCCCACGGAATAATCAGCGCTAGATACTCTTTATCACGAAATGGGATTTTTTGGACGCCTGCCCCCAGCGGAATAGGGGTTAACTTACCCTCGCGCCGCACATAGTTGCCATCTTTCAGAAGTTCTAACAAAGATTTCATGGTGCCTGCACTCGCACCTAAACCACCGCCCGCCGCCAAGCCTTCAACTAAATGGGTTGCGTCTGGTAATTGCGTTTTCATATACGCTGATAAGCAATCTGTGGGCACCACATCATAACCCGCGCCGGAAATCATGCAGATACCACGTTCTTTGGCGAGGGCATCGAAAGTGAAACCGTCTTCGAGAATAGTAATTTCGCCGGATAAATCAAGATAGTGGGTTCCGGTGGCTAAACAGGCATTCCGCATAGGCGAAGCCGTAAATGTATAGGGTCCCGCACTGTGCATCACCAGATCCACTTTGGCCAGTTCAGCTTCAAGAGTTTCTTTGTCATCTAAATCAATAACGACATAGGGTAAATCATATTCGTGAGCCAACGCTTCAAGTTTGGCGGCGTTGCGGCCCGCGAGAATAGGTGTATGGCCATGTTTCACGGCTTCGGCTGTAATTAATTTGCCGGTGTAGCCATACGCACCATAAAGCATCCAAGAGGTCATTTGGAAGAATTTCCTTTTTTACGAAGTAGTTAAGCTTAGCTTACTAAGCAGTCTGATTGTACTCACAAATGACCTCGCTTGATCACTGCTTTTAATCACTTAGCGCCAATATTTCGATACTTTCCGCGCTGATAACTAACAAGGTTTGCCCATTATCGCTAATTTGAAGATCAAGAATATCACTGGTACTTTGCCAACGGGTGTAGCGTCCATCGGTTAGGTTAAAAATGGTCAGTAATCTATCACTACTAAATAGCAAGTAATCACCATATCCAACCCAGGATCCGATAAAGGTGCGATGTGTAACCAATTCACGCGTTGCCATGGACCAAATTTGATAATGGCGCGGTGGGTCGTTGTAATCTGGATAAGGATTTGGGGCTAGAACCAGCGCATAATCTTCATAAAAACCGACTGTTGTGTACTCGTAGTCATCGTCTGGGAAATTGAGCCAATCTTCAGTGCGTTCAGCCGATTGGGTACCATCATTGATTTGCCAAGAACTTGCTTCAAACATATCGCCGTACATCTGAACAAAACGATCACCGGTTGCAAATTGATTATCGCCGTAAAAAACGCTTATGGGTCTATTCTCAAGATCATAACCCTGACAATCCATTAACTCAAAATCACAACGATAAAAAGTTGACTGATCAAGTTCAGGATCACGATAACCCTGAAATACGATCCAACTTGTAGGCGTAGATAAGAGAACTCGGCCTGTAATTTTGGTTTGAAAAGTTGTGCCATCCGCGCGCCAAACCAACAAATCTTCGGTGAAAAGGGCCGCTATATAATCCCCATGTGCAATCAATATTTCGTCAGTAGGTAACAAATAAGTAAAGGGATTTTGATAATCTGTCACACTCTCAACGGTATAGGTTTCAACCACAGCAAACTCGGCTAAATCAATCCGAAGCAAGTGGTGCCCAACTTGAACAAATGCATCTTCGGGACGTACCAGTAACGCAAAATCATCATCTTCACTTTCAGGAATGAAATATTCATTCAAATCTAATGCAAGCGGCTCGTCTTCACCAACTTGCCAGCGTTTTAATTGATGTCCCTCACGGGCAACCAAATAATCCCCTGTGGTTGAGAGCTGTATATTATTTAAGTTTTCAGGGGAGTGGCTCCATTGGGTTTCGGTTACACGTTTTAGACCTGTTATATCTTGATACTCAATGGTAAATACAACTGCCGCCCCGCCCGTGTTATACAGCATACGGGTGCCGTCTTGGGATATTTGTTGAATCCCATCTACTTCATGGTGAAAATTCAGATTTTCTAAAATTGTTTTCGACAATTCATCGAGTCGTGTCGAACTCTCAGTTGAATAAAGAGAAAGTTCATCCGCAAAAAAATGATCACCAAACCAATAGGCACTGCGTAAACTGCGCCGATGAACCGGTTTCTCAGACGCAACATCCCAGATAGTCCAATAACGTTCGGGGACAAAGGGTTGCGGGTCAGCATCAGGATCAGGCGTCAGAACGCTCAAAAACTTGCCATCGGCGCTAATTGATACTGGAATATGGTCATTGTCTGGGAGAAAACTAAAAGGCGCATCAACTTCAACGAGGCCTGTTTCAAAATTTTCAAGCGTGTAATATTGGGCAGGATAAGTCGGCATATTATCGAGGGCTTGTGTATCACCTACCACGATAGTCTCATCCAAAATCATTGCAATGGAGCCGTCAAGCATAATACTGGCCGTGCATTGTGTTAGCCAATCATTACAAAATTGGACAGTCGTGTGCTTATCTTCATCCCTATAACTGGCAAAATACCAACCCTCGGCCCAGCGTCGAGCATAGACAAGTTTATCCACCAGATTGTGGATGATATGTTCACCTGTTTCAACATCCCAGATCACGGCTTGATGCAAATATTCATCCATACTCAAAATTTGGTTTGCGTGATGATAGAGCCGCCCGAATGAACTTTGCGTTTCAGGAAGGTCTAATGTGTCAAGAATTTCAAATTCAGGAATACTTATTTGTAGAAGATAATCATCAACACGGACCGCAACCAAGTTATTATTCATAATTACCATGTTTAAGTTACGAATCCCTGAGTCACGTGAACTATATTCGCTGAGATCAAAACGCATGGCTTCAGGCTGAATGCGTTCTGACCCTAAATCATGAATATCCCACACATACAAGATGGCCGCGTGGCTAATACTCATCCCGACAACATAATGATTGTCAGGGGTCATGGCCGTTTGAAAATTGTAGTCGCTTTCGGAACGAAATAAGGTTGCCCAGCCAGTTCCGAAGCGGGGTAACAGTTCGGCATCGGATGTCTGAGCGGTTGTTGTTGCTGGCGATAATATGGCTGACAAAAAAATGGTGATCAATACAATCAAAGATATTAAACGTGACATTCTCTATTCCTTCCCTATGAATCATTGATAGCTTCATTAAATGAGATACGGAAAGACAAGTCAATCGGTCATCAACCTGCGCGACACTACGAAACTCATACGCGTGTTGGAAAACAAAAAACCACCGCAAGGGTGGCTTTTAGTTTGGATAGTGACCGTGGAGGGATTCGAACCCCCAACCAATTGATTAAGAGTCAACTGCTCTGCCGTTGAGCTACACGGCCAAACTACGCTTCAAAGTATAGCAAAGTTTGGGGTGGTGTCAATAATTTATTCACCGTGTTTAGGCAATATTGCTAACTAAAAAGGGCATCTCCGTGGAGAGACGCCCTTGTAGTCATGCTCAGAAATACGATTTACGGATCGAGGTGGGTAAGCATTCGCGCGTATGGGATAGCTTCCCGAATATGAGGTAAGCCACAAATCCAGGCGACGAAGCGTTCAATCCCTAGACCGAAACCAGAGTGCGGCACGGCACCGTATTTACGTAAATCGAGATACCAGTTGTAGTTTTCGGGGTCGATGCCGACTTCTTTAACACGTTGTTCGAGCAATTCAGCATCATAAATCCGTTCGCTACCGCCTGTAATTTCGCCATAACCTTCGGGGGCAAGCAAATCAACACTGCGGCAAACTTCAGGACGACCATCAACCGGTTGCATGTAGAAAGCTTTGCACGCGGAGGGATAGTTATAGACGAATACCGGACGATCAAACATTTCAGCAATCGCTGTTTCATGCGGACTACCGAAGTCAGTACCCCATTCAATCGCGAGTAATTCTTTTTGTTCGGGATCGTCAGATTCTGCCACCAATTTTTGCAGACGTTCCACGGCTTCGTCGTAGGAAATGCGGTAGAACGGCGCAATCACATTTTTGAGACGGCTTGTGTCGCGACCAATCAATTCCAATTCAGCGCGATGTTTCTTGAGCACAGTTTGGATGACATCGGCCACAAATTGTTCTTCCATATCCATTAAATCTTCGAGGTTGAAGAAGGCCATTTCCGGCTCAACCATCCAAAATTCAATGAGATGCCGACGGGTCTTGGAGCGTTCCGCCCGGAAGGTGGGGCCAAAGCAATAAACTTTCCCGAAGGACGCCATATTTGCTTCATTATAAAGTTGACCCGTTTGGGCCAAATAAGCAGGCTTGCCAAAATAATCAACTTCGAAGAGATCGGTTGAGTTTTCGCCAGCGGTTCCTGACAAAATCGGGGTATCGACCAATAAATAGCCATTGTCATCTAGCCAATTACGAATGGCATTGATTACCGTTGAGCGAATACGCAGAATTGCCCATTGGCGGGAAGACCGTACCCAGAGATGCCGATTACCCATCAAGAATTCAACACCGTGTTCCTTTGGGCTAATGGGATACTCTTCAGTATTTTGAATAACTTCAATGCTTTGAATGCCAATTTCCACGCCACCCGGAAAACCCGGTGCACGTTCATCTAAACGCACACTGCCTGTGATACGCAAAGAAGCCTCTTGGGAGAGGGATTTGGCCAATTCAAAAACTTCTTCAGGCATTTCTTTTTTGAAAGCCACACATTGCACAATACCTGTGCCGTCGCGCAGTTTCAAAAATTGCAATTTACCTTTACCTGTCCGGTTGTAGAGCCACCCTTGGACAGTTACTTCTTGCCCTTCGTATTTGGGCAAATCTTCGACTAATACGATTTCAGCCACGTCGACTCATTATCCTTTCCAGTGAGCACCTAAAACTTAGCATGTTCTTAGGCATGTCATCATACCAGATTCCCTATCAATTTGAGAGCACTAAGCTTCCTCAATTTCAACAAGTTGTTGACCGCGATCCACGGTTGCGCCTATTTCAACCAAAACACGCACCACATTTCCATCAAAGGGCGCGGCTACACGGATTTCCATTTTCATGGCTTCCATGAGCAATAATGTTTGGCCTTTTTCAACCGTTTCGCCTGCTTCCACCAAAACATCCATCACTTGACCGGGCATTTGCGCTGTCAAGCTACCGCCGCCGCCACCTGTACTGCGCCGCCGGGCAGAACGTTCGTGCTTAGCCAGTTCATAGGTTTGCACCCCAGCTAGATTGACATAGTGCATTTCCGGTAAATTGGCAGTTGCGGATTTGCTTGCTAGAAAAGCCCGGAGTGGTTTGCCATTAATTAATAAGACAATCTCGCCGCTGTATTGGCGTTGCACTTCAACTTCATATTCTTGTTCGCCAATTTGCGCCCAATAGGTTCCATTGGGTTGGGGGTCAAGCAAAATTGTGTACACTTCATCGTTATAGGTATATTGATATTCCATAAAAACGCCCTATTCGTCTGTAAAAAAATCTTGGTCAACGCGTTTTAATTGATAGGTTTCAATTGTGGAAACACCAACATCATAATCAAACATTAGCTCCGCAAGTTGCGAGCCATCAATTAAGATTATTTTGCTATCAATAAAATCGGCATATTCTATTGCACCCTGAGAAAAGCTAGATGTAGTAATGAAAATACCCTTTCTCGCTCTAATACCTTGAAGAGCTCCTGCAAATTTTTGCACGTCAGGCCGAGTTACTGTATTTTCCCAACGTTTAGCTTGAATATAGATATTATCCAGTCCTAGTTTATCCTCTTTAATGACACCATCTATACCACCGTCATTTACACCGCCTAGGGCTTGACCGGCATCGGCTTGTGAACCACCATATCCCATTTTTACCAGCAATTCGACAACTAGTTTTTCAAAAAACTCAGGGGAAGAATTCTTTATTGCGTCAATGAGCTCATTTTCTACTGTTTCGCGCAAGAGTTGATATTCTGCTTCTAATCTTTCATCAGGTGTCTTTTCCGAGTCTGTATCATTCACTTGATCGAGAAGAGTATTGTCTTGATTGTCCCTAGCTTGAAATTCAACAAATTCATCGAATCGCATTAGATACTTTTTATCAATAGAGGATGGGGCATTACCTAAAACATCAAAACCTCTTTGTGTTATTTGAAAATAACCACGTTTTTGATATTCCAATAAGCCAGCATGTTTTAAATAAGTTTTAGCCCAATGCACTCGATTTGCTAAAACTGTAATTCGACCACTTGGCAGACGTTCTTTACGCTCTTCTTCAGTAAGTTGAAAATAATCAGCTAAAGCTTTTCGAGCGTCGCTTATTGCATGAATTTTGCCATCACTTGCATACTCTAATAGTGGTAACATGAACTCATCATATTTAGGGACTGGCATAAGTTATCCTCGTCCCATTCTAAAACTGTCAGCGCGTTGCCACGGGCTATAGACATCACCATCTGAATCGCCAGCAATTTTGTTTGCTCCAGTTCCGTTGGCCCGTTCCAAATATTCGCCAAGCGCCGCGACAATCAGCGCTTCATCGGGCACAACTTCGTGCGTACCATCCCAATCGCTCATGTATTGATCCACAAAACTGGTGGTAGCCTCACCGGCCTTAAATACATCGTGACAAATCACATCCTGCAAAAAGTCGAGATTAGTTGTCACACCCAGTAAAACATATTCGCGCAATGCCCAATCCATTTTACGAATAGCCTGTTCCCGATCTTCAGCTAAGACAATCAGCTTCGAAATCATCGGGTCATAATGAATACTGATTTCATCGCCCGTTTTTACACCAGAATCCACCCGAATATTAATCCCCATCGGTTCAGCTTTCTTGAGAATCTTGCCGATGAAGGGCATGAAATTATTGGCGGGGTCTTCAGCATATAAACGGCATTCAATGGCATGACCACGTTGACGTAAATCATCTTGGGTGAAGGGTAAGGGTTCGCCATTCGCTACACGAAGTTGGGCTTGCACAATATCAATCCCTGTGACCATCTCGGTGATAGGATGTTCTACCTGTAGACGCGTATTCATTTCAAGGAAATAGAAATTTGCGTCGTTATCCGCAATAAATTCCACGGTACCCGCATTCACATAATCGACCGCACGGGCGGCGTTGACTGCGGCCAGCCCCATTTGCTCGCGAATTTCGGGGGTGAGCAGAGGTGAAGGTGTTTCTTCGATGATTTTTTGGTGACGTCGTTGCACACTGCATTCACGTTCAAATAAATGGACAGTATTGCCGTGCATATCAGCTAAAACTTGAACCTCAATATGTCGCCCATTTTCAATATATTTTTCGAGAAAGACGGTTTCATCTTTGAACGCATGAAACGCTTCCCGTCGCGCGGCATGGACGGCTTCAATCAAATCATGCGCTTCGTAAACAATACGAATCCCTTTACCGCCACCCCCGCCCGCGGCCTTAACCATAATGGGATAGCCAATGCGGTCAGCTTCACGTTGAAAATCTTCATCGGTGGCTTCATCGGACTGAAAACCGGGGACAACAGGGACATTTGCCGCTTCCATGATAGAGCGCGCCGTGGTTTTAACACCCATCTGTACAATGGCTTGTTGGGGTGGACCAATCCATACTAAGCCCGCTTCTTGGACGGCTTGGGCAAAATCTGGTGATTCTGAGAGAAACCCGTAACCCGGATGAATCGCTTCGGCTCCGGTATCAAGAGCGGCTTGAATCACGCGTTCACCATGTAAATAGGATTCTTGGGGAGCCGCGCCGCCAATATGCACCGTTTCATCGGCCATCCGTACATGCATGGCATTGCGGTCAGCATCGGAATAAACGGCCACCACTTCAATACCCATTTCATGACAAGCACGGGTAATACGGACGGCAATTTCGCCCCGATTCGCAATCAATATCTTTTTAAACACGCCTATTCATACTCCAATCTAAAATATTTTGTTTTCCTACGCGCCGTTTTTAGGAACTCCTGGCTTGGGAGCAGAAGGATATGACCCCAAAAATTTGACCATCGATGCTTTATTGAGCAATCCGGCCAAAGCTCGTTCACAATGGGGTTCAGCAATATGGCCCTCGAAATCTAAATAAAACCAATATTGCCACGAACGAGACCGCATGGGGCGCGATTCAAGTTTAGTGAGATTGATATTCTGTTCGGCAAAAACGCCTAAACAATGATAGAGCGAAGCAGGTTGATGTCCCACCGCGAAAACAACCGAGGTCTTTTGCGGCTTGCTCTCATCATAGGGCATATCATCATGACCAATTAGAAAGAAGCGTGTGGAGTTGATTTTGTCGTCTTCAATGCCACGCTCTAATACTGTCAGTCCGTATAATTCACCAGCTAAGGCACTCGCAATTGAGGCCGTATGGGGTTCTGGGTTATGGGCCAAATCGCGCGCGCTTCCGGCAGTATCATAAGCGGGAATAGCCTCCCAACCACGCCGACTGAGAAAACCGGCACACTGCATCAAGGCTTGGGGGTGTGACTTGACATAGCGAATATCGGCAAGGGTGGTATCGGGTGGCGCAAGCAACATATGTTGAACGCGTAAAATGACTTCAGCTTGCACACGCAAATCGTATTCAAGCAAAAGCTCATAACTTTGGGCGACAGTGCCCGCCTGCGAATTTTCAACAGGCAACAACATTTGATCAACTTCGTTGGCTAAAACAGCCTGAAACATCGCTTCGAAATTTGGATAAGGGACGGTTTCGGCACTGGGTAGATGTTGGCGAATGGCCTCTTCTGAATAAGCACCGGGTTCACCCTGAAAAGCAATACGAGATTGGGTCAATTTCACTACTCCTTGAACATCCTCCCAACTATAACACAAGTCGAGTTTTGAGGGGATATTCGCGAAAAAATTATTTTAGGTAACCTTTGCGCGGTAAAATGGGACTCTAAGGCAAACAGTATTCATTGCATCGTAAATTTAGTGATCTGAAGGTGAAACGACTTGATGCCAAAAAGCTCGCTCAATCTAGACTCGGCCCATTTCACCGACTTGATTGTCTCAGCCCAAACGGGTGATCAAGATGCGTACAATCAATTGGTCAAGCGTTTTCAGGGCATGGTGTATATTGTCGCGGATAATATGGTGAATGATGCCAATTTAGCCGAGGATATTGCCCAAGAGGTCTTTTTAGAGGCGTATGTTCAACTCCATCAGCTCCGCGAACCCAAAGCTTTTCCGGCTTGGTTGCGGCGCATTACGGTTAAACAGGTGGATCGGGTTCTGCGGAAGAAACAATTGCCGACGATTGAAATTGATGATGCGCTGGCCATTGATCCCAACTTGCCAGACCCTGCTTTGGCATTCGAACGTATTGAAACGCGGCGTTCTCTCAAAAAGGCGATCTATCATTTGCCGAAAATCTATCGCATTCCTGTCGTTTTATTTTATATGCATGGATATACCCAGCATGAAATCGCTGATTTTCTAAGTTTGCCCGTGGGTACTGTCAAAAAACGTTTATATGACTCTCGTGAAAAGCTAAAGGATTTGATTGTCATGGACCCCAATAACCCTGTACCCAATAACCTGACCCAACGCGTCGAGTTTTTTATTGCCCTCAAGCGAAATGATATGCCACGTATTCAGCAATTGGTCAACACCTACCCTGAATTGATGGAAATTCCGACGGAATGGGGTGAGGCTTCCGAAGCCTACTATTTTCCGGTGGGGATTAATGCCGTTATTTGGGCGGCGGCCACGGGTAATCTTGAATTGCTCAAGTATTTTCAAGAGCAAGGCGCTGATATTATCCAAAATTCCAATAACCAAGCTAGTCGTACCCTTTTATATGCCATTGATTTACATCAGGCTGAAATGGTGCGCTATCTGCTGGAACAAGGTATTTCCCTCGACGGTCGCACCTATAGCGACTTAACCTTTTTGCATCAAGCCGTTTTGGTCAAAGATGTGGCAATTGCTCAAGTGCTTATCAAACACGGGGCCGATTTAGCCGCTGTTGATAAATTCGGCCGTACACCTGTCGATTGGGCCATCCTTAAGCAAGATCAAGCAATGGTTACGCTCTTTGCTAAGCACATGCCCAATATCTCGCCGTTAGCAGAAAATGAAATAACAACTCCAGTAGCGCGTATGATACCTGTCGGCGATGAACTTTTGGGTTATACACTGGATAGTCAGGGGCAAATTTATGATCAAAAATCTTGGCCCGTGTCTGTCAATCAACAAACCGTTCAAGTTGGCCAAGAATCTCACATTTTGCTAACAGGCATCAAGGCTGTAGACTTTTTGGCACCCTTACGTCGTGGCGGTCACAATGGCATTTTTACACCGCTGGCTGGTGTCGGAAAACTGGTTCTAATTGGTCAAATCATTCAGAATATTGGCCAATTATATAAGGGCTGTGTCATCTCAGTTATGCTTGAAGAAGGTCCATTTACCGCCGAGAATTTCATGATGGGCTGGCGAGCCATGGATTTACACGAAAATACGATCAATATCGCCGTGCAAGAAAGTGATGGCGTTAAACAAAAGTTGGATGCTATCCAAACCGCTTTTACCCATGCTGATTATTTTCGCCAACAAGGACGCGAAGTGATTTTACTCATTGAGAGTAAACTGCTGATGGAAAAATCCATTCAAGATTTTCTCAAGCATAATCTAGCCATCACACCAATCTCAGCTATCACGATTCTTTATCATGGCGAGCATACGCCCGAAGCGCATCCTGAATTCTTTGGCGATTTGGACACCATGATTACCTTTGATCAAACCCGTGCTAAATCTGGTTTATGGCCAGCTATTGATCCCTTACGTTCGCAGACCAATACATTGGCGAGTGAAAGTCACCAATCATTACGGCAACAAATCCAAACGCTTTTGCGCCGCTCTCAAGATTTGATGCCGGATAAATCCGATTATGTGGCACCGCACGATGAGCAAATCATGTTAGATCGGGCTGAACGTCTCAATCAATTTCTGACTCAACCCTTTGCCATTGCCGAAACCTATACAGCGCGACCGGGAGAAATTGTCTCCCTTGAAGACACGCTGGCTGGCATTTCAGCTATTCTAGAAGGTGCATTTGATCAAACTGCACCGGAAGAGCTTTATTTGATCGGGGCGTTGTAGTTCCAAAGTGAAGCAGGGGTAATAATCATGTTGCCTCTGCTTACTGAAAATTCCATGTTGGACTTAAGTCAGCGTCACATACACCACAAACAAACCATCCGTCCTTAACAAGATTGATATTGTCACATTTATCACAACGCCGAAAAACATATTCCGTTGTAAATGTTTCTGGAGCAGAGAGACCAATATCCGCTAAAACTTTAGCAACAATTGGCCACGATTCTGGTTCAGGACAATATCCTGTTGACTGATTGGTAACTTCCGTAACTTCGATAGTATCACCGTCAATCAGGAAACTCATTTCGCCAGCGGATAAAACCTTTTCTCCGTTAGCACATAAAACATGCTCAGAACGACGATCATTAATCCAGAGCGTTTTATCTAGTGCAATAATAAAGGTAACCGTCACCTGTTTTAAGTTTGGCTCATTCTGGACACACCATCTTAAGATATCTTGCGGTGTTTTGATTTGGCCCCGCAAAGATTCAGGAGTTAAACCGCTTAGAATATCTGTATCATCAACATAGACATATTCACGCATAATGTTGCTAAATCTCTCGTCTAATCTACTCGCTTGGGATTTTTTAACCCGGTGATTAGTTTTGTTTTAACTTCACGATTTACGCGCGGGGCTAAGCGCTGATTATGTTTTTTGATGAAATCCCAGACCGCCTGTTGGCTCCAAAATGATGCGGCCCGGAGTGCCCACGAAAGCGCCTTGACCACCATATCATCCCGGTCATCAATCAATTGCTCACAGATTAAAAAAGTTCGCTCAATATCACCGGTCCCACCACGCGCCCGATTGTTAAGCGCGACGGTAGACACTAAAGCAGTCCGTCGCCACCAACGATCATCCGATTGCGTCCAACTGAACACCACTTCATCTGAGATATTACCAATCCGCCACGCCACACCAGATAAATGCGTGGCATAGAGATCAACTCTGTCCCATGAGGTTAGATTGACCCCCAGTTTTTCGAGCTCGACTAATATTAGTCCATTTAATGTTGCTGAATGATGATGGACCAATTCATGGGCAATCATTTGATACATCCATTCATCAATGGCAACTAATTCATACGCACGCTCCAAGACAAATTCGCGCGGTTTATCCTTGAATTCTCGGGTATATGCTTTCCGCAACGTTCGGACAGTCTCTGTTTTCTGATCCGGTAATTGAGCAATTTTCTGTTGAATTTCGTTTGCAAGATTATCCATAGCTATTTGCCTTATCTGTCTAAATCCGCCACCGAGATAATTCTATTG
The DNA here is from genome assembly GCA_050303635.1 of Anaerolineae bacterium. Taxonomy (GTDB): domain Bacteria; phylum Chloroflexota; class Anaerolineae; order Aggregatilineales; family J027; genus JAKEEQ01. The sequence goes on along the minus strand of JBNLCD010000029.1, from coordinate 7,383 downwards.
GTCGATACGCTTCGATAAAATACTTGATAGTCCTCATCTAGCTCTATCTGTAAGTGACGAAGCAAGCTTACCCCCTCTTCTTCAAAAGCTTCCTGTTCTCTTTTATTACGAAAGTGAGAATCGGGTGGATAATCTTCATCGAAAATGCTTTCATACCAAAATTGCCAATGCAGTATACGTTTAGCTGTCTCATACTTGACGGGTAAATCTTGAAGCTTAATATACGCATGGCCATCAATGATAGAATCTGCATGCCACCATATGGTACCGCCCCCAAATTCAGGACTGATGATAATTTTCTTGGTCATAAAATCTCCATTTAAGATACGGGAAGCGTACTGAATAACCATTCGGTGATTTGCTGAGTCAATTGAGGTTGCGTCCCAAATAGTTCGCCCGCCAGCCCTCCTTGTCCAAACCGTTGCCATAAGTGATCGCCTGTGTGGATGATATTCAATTTTTCAGCTTCGGCGGTGCCTTCTTCATCATCGTCAGCGCTGACAATTAACAATGAACGGTCACTGATTTGAGCTGTCGCTGATTGTGAATCAAGTTCAGGTGAACTGGTCCATGCCCCGACCGAAACTACACTGGAACAGCGGGGCAAGGTCGCACAACTCACAATCGCTAAATTTGCACCTGACCCGACCCCCACCAAGCCCACTCGACTTGTGGAATCCGTTGTACCGAGTTGATCAACACCTATCATCATGTATTGCATATCCGATAGCACTGTTCCCCAATCTAAAACACCACCAGTTTGCCCGGAGCCACGTAAATCTGGCACAACCACATGATATCCTTGATTTTGCAGATGCTGGGCAAATGCAATCCAATTGCGGCTATCTTCACCTTCATCATGCAATAAAAAAATAATCGGTGCGGATGAGGATCGGCCCCGATAATAGGTCATCGCTAAAATTCGACTATCAGCGGCAAAAACCTGCAAGGGTAAGGAAACATCTGTAGGAATAGGTTGGGTAGGTGCTTCAACACTGGGTTGTCCTTCGGCTGGCGAAGCGGCTAGTGTCGGATTACTACGCCCAATATATTCATTCGGTGGCTCAGTTGGTAAATTGGGAATAACGGTGGAGCTAGGTTGTAAGCTAGGTTGACGGGTAATAAATTCATCGGTTGGTTCTTCTTCTAGGCTACAGGCGACAATCGCCATGACCAAAAGACAAAGCACGAAACCATGCATCCACTTGATATTAATTTTTTGCCACATTCGTTTGTATCCTGTTTGGTATTTTTGCGTTTTTGTGGTTAAATGTCATTAGGTCTTGCTGAATTCTTAAATTGAATTTTCGTAACAAAGCAATTTCTGTTTGAAAAACTTGGCATTAAGCGTTATTGTAATAGAGGTTAGCATTGGTAAGTTTGGTGATTGGACAATGAGTTAGCTACGCCGTCACTTGCTTCTCTAGCTAATTATCTCTATACTATGGCATGGAATACTATAGGCTAAACTAGCGCAGGTTGCTTTTTTACAGTCAATAAAATCTACAGGGAACATGTTGTACGGGTGAGTTGACCTCAACTTTCCCTCCGTTATTTATTGTTGAGTTTGAGAGTACCTCACCGATTGGAGGAGCAGGCACAATGCCACCGGAAAAGAGCGGTTTTTATTATCCCAACAAATTTGCTCTTATCTATCTGAACGCGATGGAAGAGATTATGGGGGTGAATGGTCTTAACGCCATTCTTAACCTCGCCGGCTTGCAAGAATATATCGGCAATTATCCGCCCGATAATCTCGAAAAAGAGTTCGATTTTGCATATTATACAGCGTTGCAAACTGCACTTGAAGAAATGTATGGCCCTCGTGGCGGGCGTGGCTTGGCGTTACGGGCAGGTCGTGCCTCATTCTCTGAAGGTCTTAAGGGTTTTGGTGCCCTCGCAGGTGTAGGTGACCTTGCTTTTAAAGTGTTACCACTTTCCGCCAAATTGAAAATTGGTCTGCCAGCTCTCGCTAATATTTTGACCCAATTCTCCGACCAAATTTCAAATGTTCATGAAGAAGATGATAAGTTTGTGTATACCCTCGAACGTTGTCCGATGTGTTGGCAACGCAAGGCAGATCGCCCTGTATGTTATGCCGGGCAAGGCCTCTTGCAAGAAGGTTTGCGCTGGGTTTCGGGTGGTCACGAATTTAAAGTTGATATGGCCGATTGTATTGCTAAGGGCGATACAATGGGTAAGTATATTATCTTTAAAGAACCTATCGGCTAAAAATATTGCAAAATTACCAATAAAGAGCCCCATTTCAATTGGGGCTTTTTATTTTGGGTAAATGGATTGCCCTGCCGCCTCTATTTGATCCCCCACCTCCGCCCATGCTACACTAAAGACATCATCCGGCCTGAACTCACAAAATCTAATAAACGTGAGTTTTGGTTTAGTCTTGAGTGTATAAGCAGATGATTGTTGAATTGCTTCCAAGGCAAGGGGCTAAAGCCGCCTTGTTATGTCTAATTTTGGGGCTACCTCGTCCGTTCAGTCCTCGATTAACCCTTTAACAAGGGTCTTCAGGCCCTTGCTTAGCCAAAACTCACGTTAATAAACAAGATTTTCAGCAAAATATGAGTAGCGGAGGCATGCCATGACAACGTCCAATAAAACAGATGCCTACGGAAGAATTGCCAAATGGTACGATAAGATCTTTGCATCCATTAACACCGGACTATATATCGTTGGCCTGAAAATGTATCCGCCTACTGATGATATGGCCGTGCTAGATGTAGGCTGTGGAACAGGCACCCAGTTAGCGCAATATCAAAAATCAGGATGCCAATTATTTGGGATTGATATGTCAACTGCCATGCTGGATGTTGCGCGCACTAAGTTAGGTGAACAAGCCGAACTTTATTTAGGTGATGCCGCGCATATGCCCTATGAGGATAACACCTTTGACTTAGTGCTTTCGACTCTGGCCCTCCATGAAATGTCACCAAACTTACGTTCGGCAATACTCCAGGAAATAAAACGTGTCCTCAAAAAAGATGGTCGGGTCTTGGTAATTGATTTTCATTCAGGACCAATCAAACCTTTTAGCGGATGGCTCTCCAAACTCTTCATCACTATGTCTGAAATCGGAGCAGGTCGTGAACATTATAAGAATTATCGCCAGTTTATGAAAAATAAAGGTGTGCCTGCCTTGGCAGACACACATGGTTTTACAGTAGAAAAGCAAAGAATTGTAAGCGGGGGCAATATCGGGATATTTGTTCTGACTTAAAACTATAAGTAAGCCTTCATCACACCACGCGCGATTACGCGTCGATGGACTTCGGAAGGCCCATCATAGATACGGAAAGCGCGTGCTTCTTCAAACCAACGGCTAATGGGTAAATCCCGTGAGAGACCCTTTGCGCCACAAATTTGAATCGCCCGATCAAGGACTTTGTTGACGGTTTCAGCGACATACACTTTCGCCATCGAAGTTTCTGTGCGGGCCGCATCACCTTGGGCCAAGACCCAACCGGCTTGCTGGATCATCAAGCGCGAAGCATGAATTTCCGTGGCGGAATCAGCTAACATCCATTGGATGGATTGATTTTTGATGAGGGGCGCGCCAAAGCCAGTGCGTTCATTAGCATGTTCAGTAGCAATTTCCAAGGTACGTTGGGCAATCCCTAACCAACGCATACAGTGCGTTAAACGAGCTGGGCCAAGTCGTTGTTGAGCAAGGGCAAAACCCTGACCTTCTTCACCTAAAATCGCTGAATTGGGAACCCGTAGATTATGGAATTTCAATTCACCGTGACCACCGGGAACATGAACCCCCATAATCGGTACGCGTCGGATAAATTCAATACCGGGCACATCCATCGGCGTCAAAAACATCGTGCAACCCACACGCGGATCAACATCAGGATTCGTTTGCGCCATAATAATCAAAAATTCAGCGCCATCAGCGCCTGTCGCAAACCATTTATGGCCATTAATCACCCAATCGTCGCCATCTCGTTCCGCGCGTGTGCGAATCATCCGAGCATCGGCACCAGCACCGGGCGCGGGTTCTGTCATGGCAAAAGCAGAACGGATAGTACCTCCGGCCAATGGCTTCAAATACTGTTCTACTTGGTCTTCAGTTCCCGCCAAATGCAATAAATGCATATTGCCTTCATCGGGTGCGGCACAGTGTAAAGCTTGCGGACCTAATAGACTCCGTCCGGCGGTTTCAAAAATAGGTGTAAATTCTTGCAAACTTAAACCCAGACCGCCAAGTTCCGGGGAAAGTTGCGGTAAATAAATACCCGCATCGCGTGCACTTTGGCGTAATTCCTGTAACATTTCAGGCGGCAGACCATCCCGATGTTGATGGGCATGGGCTTCAGCAGGAATCACTTCATTATCAATAAAATAGCGTACTTTTTGGTTTATTTCTTCAACGTGCGAAGGGTATGCAAAATCCATTCTAAGAATCCTTTTAATCCATCAAAAAATTACTAATCACTTAAATAATACTCAGTTTTATAGGTTGCGACGAATAGAATTTGGCGTTAATTTTTGGATAAATAATCACATCATTTGAGAGAAACTATAATGCTAACCCCCGATCATGTTATGTCTGAAGAAGAAAAACTTTTAGCCCAATTTATTAGTGAACAAGTTGATGCACCCGTAATCTTAAAATATGCCAAAGCATTGGCCGGCGGTGCCTCCCGCGATACGTGGCTGGTTGAAGGTCTAATTGACGATACCCATCATCAATGGGTATTACGCCGTGATTTAGAAACTGAAATTTTTGAAGATACCCGCACCCGTGCTGAAGAATTCACCCTCTTACAGTTAGCTGAGGAAAATGGCGTTACGGTGCCGCATCCACGCTGGCTTTGTATGGATACAAGTTTGCTCGGCAAACCTTTTTTCCTGATGGATTATGTCGATGGATTGTCAATTGGTGTTAAAGTGGTTCATACTCCTGATTTGCAACCCTTGCATCAACATTTGCCGCCGCTTTTGGGACAACAGCTCGCGCATATCCATAGTATTGATATTGATGATGCACGTTTAGATTTCTTGCCTCGACCAACTGACGGGCATAATCCGGTTGAAGAAGCCTTGGCGAGTACTCGTCAAATGCTCGAACGGCTAGAGGTGCATAATCCGACGATTGAATTTGGGATGCGTTGGCTTGAACAAAATGCCCCAACAAGTGATAAATTGGTTTTGGTACATGGTGATTATCGTATTGGGAATTTCTTGGTCGGCGAACGCGGTTTACATGCCGTTATTGATTGGGAATTTAGTCATATCGGTGACCCCCATGAAGATTTGGCATGGGGTTGTGTCCGCGATTGGCGTTTTGGACGCGGCGAGATGGAGTTTGGTGGAATTAGTGACCGTGAACCCTATATTCAAGCCTATGAAGCCACGGCAGGGGTAAAAGTTGATCAAGTTAGTCTCGATTATTGGGAAATTCTGGGCAATATGCGCTGGGCCGTGACCTGTCTCTCACAAGCAGACCGCTTTTTATCTGGCGGTTCGACGAGTGTGGAATTTGCCAGTTTAGGTAGACGCTCCGCTGAAATGCAGTTTGAGTTCCTCAACCTAATTAATGCCAAGGGTTTATAGGGATAAAAAACGGGCTAGATTGTAAAAATCTAGCCCGCCGCAATCTATAAATCATGTTAATCCATTAGATGTGTTGGTGTCACTTCCACCGGAGGAATTTCATCTTCAGGTTTACCAAACAACCGCTTTCGCACAGCATTAAAGCCCATGAAGAAATACCCGATCGCAATATATTCCAGTAATCTGGTTAATGCCACAAACTCTAGCCCGATTGTTTTCACTACTTCGTCAGTGCTGTTATCAAGACAACTAAAATTCTGCGTGATATCAGTGCGTTCAGGCAAAGGATGGGTAACGTCAACACCACGATTCAAATGTGTGTCATCTTCACACTGCCAGATTTCAACAGGCTTGTTGTAGATAGGATTACCCGGTTGATCAACGGCGACGCCCATCAAAGCAAAAAAGCCGATCATCATGGCATTGCCTAAACTTGAGCCCGTGTTTCTGATAGCAAAATAACCAATAATTAGAAAAATTAGAGAAGCAAATCCCTCAAAATTGGACAAACCGTAAAATAGACCGATAAAAAAGCCAATAACCAACGCAATTCCACCAATAAAGATGAAAATCCAAGCAATTGATGGGATGCGTTCCATCAATGATTTTTGCTCGTTCATCACTCCCTCCTCATTTATATAATTCACAATTTGAGTATGAGATAAAATTCTTGTTCACGCAAATTTACCAAGCCATCAGCATATCGTTGACAAGTTGTTGTCCCTTGGGTGACAAGATATGACCCTCATCTTCTAGCAGTTGGACATCAACTTGGGGAATTAAATTTCTAGCACGTTGTATTGCCTTGTGGCTGTGCATTGTTATATCATTTTTGGCAAATAAAGCTTGATAGGGACAATCAATTGATTCCAACTCTTCATCTGGCAAAGGCGCAGGATTCCACGCTGGCTTAAAGTGCTGATTCATTGTCACCATAAAATCGGCCATCAGCTTAATATTTGTGTGATTAGGTTGATCAGAAGCGGCTAATTTCCGCGCAAAACGTTGCCATCCTCTTTTGCCCATAAATGCAGTCGCGCCGACTGCCCAAAAGAATTTTAGAGGTGGGCGCTTGGCAGATGGAATGCCATGTGGAACAATCCCTAGCGCGCGTTTGATGCGTGGTGCTAAATAGGCGGCAGATTTGCTTACAATATAGCCACCACCACTTACACCAGAGAGATACACTTCAGCCAAATTAAATTGATCAAATAAATCTTCGACCCAATCAGCATAAGCGCGACCTTGCGTATCCATCCGAACTAAATCACTGCGTCCTGTTTGGCCGGGAGTATCAGGCATGTAAACACAATATTTTTGGCTAAGCCGTAGCAAATCAAGTTCGTGATGATTACCCGCCGCATTACCGTTCCACCCATGAAAATAAAATAGTGCTGGATTATTTTCATCACCAACCATCAATAGATGGGTTTTGGCGGAGCGCGTCTCAACATACAAACTGTGCGGTTCAATGGGCCACTCAGTCAGCGTATGGGTGTATAAATTTTGGATGATTTCATAGCCAGACTGCGAGCGATAGTAGGGTGGTGTAGTCATGGGCGTACCTTTGTTTTCATGGATACAAATACTATTAAGCATAGCAAAATCTTGCATCTCAATTGTTAAAAAATGTTCCAATACTTTTTGCTATCTAGCCAAGTCGCCAAAATCTTGCTATTATGTAATTTATGATCTACTTGACTCCTTACTTCAACCTTAGCTTACAGTTGATGTCATCTATCAACGGCGCACCAAGGGAGTCCTGCGCCTAAAGCTAAACTATGTAATATAATCCCTTAATAT
>JBNLCD010000028.1:0-20094 GCA_050303635.1 Anaerolineae bacterium | reverse complement strand
TTACAGAAGACCTACGCCAGTTCCGTCCAGCGGTCCATCTTGGCGTTGAGCGTCGCTTCAATTTCGGTGTAGCGATGCCCCAATTCCGTCACCTTATCGATTTCACCCGCTTCGCTGGCCGTATTGATATCAGTCATAATCTGGTCCATTTGGGCTTCCAGCTTATGAATCTCGTTTTCGAGCTTGGCCAATTCTTTTTGCAGTTGATATGGATTCAAGCCATGTGACGGTTTTTCGTCGGCTGGATTTTCAGCTTGATTATCGTCTTCAAACACGGCTTGTTGCGGGGTATTCGCTTTAAGTTTGGCTTCATCGCGCGCGACCACATAATCCCTATATTTACCCGTGAACACGGTCATGTCACCGGCTTCAATTGCCCAGATTTGCGTCGCCAACGCCGAGATAATATAGCGGTCATGGCTCACCAGCAAAATAGTGCCCTCAAAATCACGTAAGACCTCTTCCAAAATTTCTTGGGAAGGAATATCAAGGTGATTTGTGGGTTCGTCGAGGAGCAAAACGTTCGCGCCCATTAAGGCCAATTTCGCCAAGGCTAAGCGTCCGCGTTCACCCCCGGACAGGGTAGCGACTTTGCGGAACACATCATCACCCCCAAATAAATATTGGGCCAGATAATTCCGCGCCCGACTCGTTTCCATCATTTTGATGTCGAGAATTTCATCCATTAGGGTTTTGTTGGGATCGAGTTCCTCATGGGCTTGCGCAAAATAGCCAATCTTGACTTTACTGCCCCATTCAAATTCACCGTTGAGCGTCTCCAATTGTCCCAAAATGGTTTTGAGAAATGTAGATTTCCCCGCCCCATTCGGACCAATAACGGCCGCTGTTTCACCGCGCAACAACAAAATTTCGGGCACATCGGCAATCGGATTATCTTCCCCATAGCCAATGGTAAGGCCTTTGGTGCGGAAGACATTATTACCCGTGCGCATGGCAGTCAGTTTCATATTGAAATTGTTTTTCTCACGCGGTTTACGAATCAACCACGGATCATCTACCGTGCGTCCATGTCGATCGGTGCCACTCATCATGCGTTCAAGCCGTTTACGGCGGCCTTGTGCCTGACGCGTATTTTGCCCTGCAATATTCCGGTCGATGTAGTCCATCTCTTTTTGGATGAAGGTCTGTTGTGATTCGTATTCTTTCATGCGACGTTCATGGCGTTCGGCCCGCTGTTGCAAATAGTGACTATAATTGCCGCGATAGATTTCAATTTCCCCGAAGTTCATTTCCCAGATAATATTGACGGTCTTATCCATAAAATAGCGATCATGGCTGACAATCAAAACTGCGCCANCCCAACTCTTGAGATAGCTTTCCAGCCATTCAACGGCAGTAATATCAAGGTGATTCGTGGGTTCATCGAGTACCAGTAAATCAGGGGAATCGAGGAGCAGTTTAGCTAAAAATGCGCGCGTCTTCTGGCCACCGGAAAGCAACGCGAGGGGCGTATCATAATCTTCCGGCGAAAAACTGAGCCCGTGCAAAACACGCTTGGTTTCCATCTCATAATCAAAGCCGCCCATATGCTCGAATTCATGTTGAAGATGGCCATATTTTTCGAGCAATTCTTCATGTTCAGCCTCGGAATAACTGGTATCGGCGAGGGCATGTTCAAGTTCTTGCAAGCGCGCTTCCATATGATGCAAATCATCAAACGCCGTCATCATCTCTTCCCAAATGGTATGTTCGCCATACATTTCGGGGCGTTGCGGCAAATAGCCCATGCTCAAACCGCGTTTGCGTTGGACCGCGCCATCCGATGGACTGTCTAAATCCAAAAGCAAATGCAAGAGCGTGGTTTTGCCGACGCCATTGGGTCCAACCAATGCAATCCGCGCATTTTCATTAATTTCAATATCGATTCCGGCGAAAACTTCTTCCGCGCCGAAAAGTTTAGTCAGATTATTTGCCGTTAAAAGCGCCATGTGTCTCAGCTACCTGTCTGTTTCTACCTGAATTGTGCTGGAAATTGTCCAATATCCGTTGCCTCTAAGCATACAAAATAAACGAGCCTGATAACAGACTCTCATGGTTTGATTTGGACAAATTCTTGCATCACAATCTTGGAAATGATCATCAAGCGGTGTTATAAATCACCCGAAAGTATATTTTAAGCATTTTTATGAATTGATAAAGGGTCAATATGTATCTTTTTATTAGAATTAAGATATTCGGAGAAAGAATCTCCAAGCTTTTGTAAAAGCTTGACCAAAACTTTTATATAAAGTTTTTTGGCTTACCTTTTTTACAAAAAAGGTAAGGAATTTTTGTAGCCTGTTTCTACGGGCAACCAAAAAGGCGATGACCAATCAGCCACCGCCTTTGACTTATCCTCTAGAGCCTATTTTAGTTCATCTCCGGTACAAGCTCGGACAACCGTTCGTCGCGAACTTTCTTGGCCATCGCAATAAAATCAGCGAGGGGCATAGGGTCGAGTTCCGTATCATCACGTAAACGGATACTGACCGTGCCTTCTTCCACATCCCGTGGGCCAATAATGACCATGTAGGGGATGCGTTGTTCACGCGAAACCGCGATTTTCTTACCGATTTGGCCACGGTGATTGACTTCCACATCAAAGCCTTCCGCGCGGAGTTGCTTCGCCAAATCTTCGGCTTCTTCCTGCACTTTATTGCTGATCGGCAAAACGACCATTTGCACGGGTGCCAACCACAGCGGGAAAGCGCCGTAGAAGTGTTCCGTCAAAATCCCGATGAAGCGTTCGAGGCTCCCAAACGGCGCACGATGAATCATAATCGGCTGGTGCGGTTTATTGTCTGCCCCGATATATTCCAAGCCAAAACGTTCTGGCAAAATATAATCCACTTGCACCGTGCCGAGTTGCCAATCTCGGTTCAACGCATCCTTAAAGATGAAATCGAGTTTCGGTCCATAGAACGCGGCTTCACCCTCGGCCACTTCATAATCCAAATTGAGTTCATCGCAAACTTGAATAATCGTGGCGGCGGCCTGTTGCCAAATATCATCGTCTCCGATGAATTTTTTATTATCGGCGGCGCGGATACCTACGCGGGCTCTAAATTCGGGCATCCCTAACGCGTTAAGAACATATTGCGTCAGTTCAACCGCTTTCCGAAATTCTTCCAAGAGTTGGTCGGGGGCCACAAAAATATGGCCGTCATCTTGTGTAATACTGCGTACCCGCGTCAACCCACTTAATTCACCGGATTGCTCATAGCGATAGACCGTACCAAATTCAGCCATCCGTACGGGTAAATCTCGATAGGAACGCGGTTCACTTTTGAAGATTTCGATATGGTGCGGACAATTCATCGGCTTGAGCATGTAAAGCTCGCCGTCCACATCAATCGGACTATAATTCGACTCTTCATAATAGGGATAGTGCCCCGACGTTTCATATAAATGCGTACTGCCAATATGTGGCGAAATCACAGGTTCATAACCATTTTCAATCAGGAAATCCCGCAGGAAACGTTCGAGTTTATCGCGTAACCTAGCGCCTTTGGGTTTCCAGAGCGGCAAGCCTTTACCCACCATTGGACTAAACGTGAACAAGCCAAGTTCTTGCCCAATTTTGCGATGGTCACGACGTTTAGCTTCTTCAAGTTGTTCCAGATATTCTTCGAGTTCTGCTTGCGTTTCCCAGGCCGTGCCATAAATGCGCGTCAGCATCTGGTTGTTTTCGTCACCGCGCCAATAGGCTCCGGCGGGTTCTTTGAATTTAATGCTGAAGGCATCCGGATTCAGTTCACCCGTGCTGTCGACATGCGGGCCGCGACACAAATCTTCAAAACTGTCTTGACGATACGTCGTGATAACCACATTTTCGTCTTGGATTTTATGGCCATATTCATCTTCAGCCCCCATTGCCAAACCATTAATCAAATCGAGTTTGTAGGCTTGGTCAGCAAAAATTTGGCGGGCTTCGTCAGCGGACACCACTTTACGTTCAAAAGGATGATTGCCCTTGATGATTTTCTTCATCAACTTCGTGATGCGATTGAGATCATTTTCATTCAGTGAACGCGGCAATTCAAAATCATAATAAAAGCCGTCTTCAATGGGTGGTCCGATGGCAATTTGCGCTGATGGGAATACGTCTAACACCGCTTGCGCCATCACATGCGCAAAGGAATGTCGAATACGATACAGTTGGCTGTCTTCATAGCGTTGCATAAGGTTTTCCTACCTTTTCTTGATCTAAACTTTTGGGTGTGAATAGGTGTCAATGCCCCTGAATAGAAACGACATCATCAACTTCAGAAATGAAGCAAGATCATCATTTAGGCAGTGCTAAATAGATTATGTTTCAAGGGAAATTTGAGGTGAGATAAACGCTATCTCACCTCGTATAGTTAGATCATCGTCCCAGCCTACCGATTAAGCGCGGCAGATCGTGGGACTAGGTAGTTGCGGGGACAAGCGTGGCGAGACGTTCGTCGCGAACTTTCTTCGCCATCGCGATAAAATCGGCGAGGGGCATGGGGTCGAGTTCCGTATCATCACGCAACCGGATGCTGACCGTGCCTTCTTCGACATCCCGTGGGCCGATAATGACCATATAGGGAATACGTTGATCACGTGAAACCGCAATCTTCTTACCAATTTGGCCACGGTGATTGACTTCGACTTCAAAGCCTTCGGCCCGCAATTGACGGGCTAAATCTTCGGCTTCATCCTGCACCTTATTGCTGATCGGCAAAACGACCATTTGGACCGGAGCCAACCACAACGGGAAAGCGCCGTTGAAGTGTTCCGTCAAAATCCCGATAAAGCGTTCGAGACTCCCAAACGGCGCACGGTGAATCATAATTGGTTGGTGCGGTTTATTGTCTGCCCCGATATATTCGAGTTCAAAGCGTTCCGGCAAGGAATAGTCCACTTGAACCGTTCCCAATTGCCATTCACGCTTAAGCACATCGCGGAAGATAAAGTCGAGTTTCGGACCATAGAACGCGGCTTCACCTTCAACCACTTCATATTCTAAACCGAGATCGTCACAAGCCTGAATAATTGCACCGGCGGCTTGTTCCCAGATTTCGTCTTCACCAATATATTTGTCGCTCTCGGGGTCACGAATACCCACGCGGGCGCGGAAATCTTCCATGCCAAGTGAACTAAACACAAATTGCGTCAGTTCAACCACTTTCTTGAATTCTTCCAAGAGTTGGTCGGGAGCTACAAAAAGATGCGCATCATCGACCGTGAAACCACGGACGCGCGTCAACCCGCTCAATTCACCGGATTGTTCATAGCGATAAACCGTGCCGAATTCCATCAAACGTACGGGCAAATCACGATAAGAACGCGGTTCGCTCTTATAGATTTGGATGTGGTGCGGGCAGTTCATCGGCTTGAGCATGAAGAGTTCGCCATCCACATCAATCGGCGTATATTGGGAGTCGGAATAGTACGGATAGTGACCGGACGTTTCATAGAGTTTTACGTTGCCGATATGCGGCGTGACAACGGGTTCATAACCGCCTTCAATTTGACGATCACGCAAGAAACGTTCGAGCTTATCGCGCAATTTGGCACCCTTGGGTTTCCAGAGCGGCAAGCCTTTACCCACCATTTGGCTGAACGTGAACAAGCCTAAATCTTGACCGACTTTACGGTGATCGCGGCGTTTGGCTTCTTCCAGTAATTCAAGATATTCTTCGAGTTCTTCTTGCGTTTCCCACGCCGTGCCATAGATGCGCGTCAGCATTTGGTTATTTTCATCACCGCGCCAATAGGCTCCGGCAGGTTCTTTGAATTTAATGCTGAACGCATCCGGATTGAGTTCACCTGTGCTGTCGACGTGCGGGCCACGACACAAATCTTCAAAGCTAGCTTGTTTATACGTCGTGATCACGACATTTTCATCTTTGACTTTGTTGCCGTATTCATCTTCGGCACCCATTTCCAAGCCATTGATCAACTCAACTTTATAGATTTGGTCAGCAAAGAGTTCACGCGCTTCATCGGCGGAAACCACTTTACGTTCAAAGGGATGGTTGCCCTTGATGATTTTCTTCATCAACTTCGTGATGCGATTGAGGTCATTTTCATTGATCGGACGCGGCAACTCGAAATCATAGTAGAAGCCATCTTCGATGGGTGGTCCGATAGCAATTTGCGCATCGGGGAACACTTCTAAGACGGCTTGCGCCATGATATGCGCCATTGAGTGCCGGATACGATACAACTTACTGTCTTCATAGCGTTGCATAGGGATGTTTTTTACCTCTCCGTGTGTAAATTGTTGATTAGTATGCTTATAGATGATGAATTCTACTCCGGTTTGCAATAAGCGGGCGAGGCATGCCTCGCCCCTACAAACTTATCTCATGAGGATCATATTTTGTAGGAGCGACCCGTGGGGCGCCCGTATTTTATGGATGATTTTGTACAATCACCACGAAACAGAGAGAATATCCATCTGTTAACTTGCCTAAACATTACAACAGGGACACGGTAAGCCGTATCCCTGCCTCTGATTGTTGAGCTAATCTACCTCAATTTTAGGATGCTTGTTCCCAATTGGGGTGCAGATTAGCGGCAACAATACGACTGCTGTTGCCAATCATCAGCGGAATCGTGTACCGAACTTGGCCAAACTTGCTCTTCGTCATGGCGGGGACGCATGATGTCAGCGCTCAAGCCAACATTCGCCCAATCTTGAAGAATAGATTGGCGACGCACTGATTGCTCAGTGGTGTTCGGCACAGGTGTTGAATCCACATCATAAACTGGTTGAGATGATGGTCCTGGATTAAACGAAATTGACATAAGAATGCCTCCTAAAAACTGTGCTGTTGGGTTTGATACGCCTCGGCAAGTGACAAATAAAAAAGCCCCATGCCGATGCTCGACATGGGGCGCTAAGTTCAGCGCGGTTCCACCCACTTCACACATTTGCTAACTCTGAGTTGAGTTTTTCTAGGGCAAATGTGCCTCATTCAAAACTTTTAACGGAGTCACCCGTCCTGGCTTAATCAGTTTGTTTACTTTTCAGCCAAGCACTCGCAGGGGGTGTTCTCAATTGTTTGGTTAGATATGCTTTCAGCCATTGGCATATCCTCTCTAGAACCAAAGATCAGTTGATACTGTCCTGCTCAACGCTTTGTGTATACAAGCATAGTCCAAAAATTTTGAACGGTCAAGCATTTGAGTGAGATTGTACAAATCTAGGTACTACTCTTTTTTGCTTTCCAAATGATCAAGAATAGCTTCCCACCACAAGGACATCCGCATCAGTGTATCGCCATGTTCAAATGTGTGCTGATACGTCTTGGTGACGACCATCGTAAGCGGTTTTGTACCCCAGAACGTGTCACGTGTACTTGTCCAATCAACGGTTTCCAATTCACCAAGCAGGTCAATTTGTTGTTGACGTACAAGATGGAATTCTTGAATGAAGTCTTCTATTGGGTTGTCTTTAACCGATGTCCACATTTCATCCGAGTCGTTCCATAAATTACCATCCGGCTTGGGCTTATCTAGCCATTGATACATAACTGGCAATGCGATATATCTCTCATATTCAGTAACATGCCAGATATGCCGCAACGGAGACCATAGTCCCAATGGTTCTGATGGAGGTAATTCGCATTGATAGGCTGGGGAAATTTGCTCAAACGCCCATGTAAAACCATCTCCACTGGCTTTTAATTGATACTTGAACCACTCAACCCAATTTGTCATCACAACTCCTTCACAAGTTGATTAATGTAAATGCTGATCTACGCCATGTGTTATCGTACAAAACGTAAAGTAAAAGCTTGGAAGGGTCAATATCCTGTTTGGGACAATCTATTCACTCAACGTAATGCCCCAATAGCGGACCGTACCATCGTTACTGGTGGTGATCAGTTGCGAGCCATCGGTTGAAACATCGACCGCCGTGATTGTATCGGCATGGGCCTTCATTTCGCTCACAAGCTCAAGCGTTTCCGTGTCGAAAAATTGCAGATACGCCCCATGACTGACCACGAGTAAGGAATTATCCGCCACAACCGCCATTTGGGTTGCGTAATCAGTTTCAATTTGTTGATAAGCCACTTCTTCCCACGTCGCAGTATCCCAAACAATCAAGTTGCCGGACATATCCACTGAATACAAGCGTTGCCCGTCAGCGCCAAAGGCCACATCGCAGAGTTGATCAGAATGACCGGGCAAGGCACTGACACTCGCGGAAGCCGTATCAACAATTTGAACTAAGCGCTGAGTACCAACAGCAAACACATTCGGTGCGAGCGGATTAGTCGCCACTGCCAGATTGAGTTCTTCAGCGAGACTCTTATTGGCAATAGCGTACTTGGCGATGGTATTCGTCGCCAGATCTTGCACAAATAAGTAGCCGGAAGGCACCAAATAGCTTATTTGATCGGCTGTCGGGCTCACTTCAATGGCAACACTGCCCGAAACTTGATTCATATCATCGGTTTCAAAAGCTTGCCATTCATCGGCGGCATAATCCCAAGTTGTCAGGCCCGCCACTGAATAGCTATTCGGCTTGCCATACACCAAGAGGGTGTCATCGTTGAGGAAAACTGCGCCCGTGATGCCCCGATTTTCATCTTCCCAGCGCGCAACGGTTTCGTGTTCAACCAAATCTTGCACAATGATTTCGCCCCGATTGTAGAACACAACGTGATTTTCGCTGGTATCAGTACCGTTGTAGCCAAGGTTGAAATCATTCAGAAAACCAATTTGTTCACCGGATTGAGCATCAAGCACATGCACCGAAACGTGTGTTGTGACCAGAATATTTTGGTTCACCGGATTGATATCTAGAGAGGTGGTATACATAGCCGGATGCACATATTTCGACAGTGAGAAATCATAGGCTTGCGTCATATCGAGCGTGGCCGGATCGAGGGCCATCAGACTGCCAAAACCTCCGATGCTATATAAAGCATCTGCCGAATAGGCGAGCCATTGATAATCCCAACCCGTGACAACTACATCCGGTTGATAATTTTTCACATTCATATCCCATTGGTAAATTTTGAGATCAAGACCAAATGTCACGGCATTGGCAAATTGACCATCGGGACTAAAGATCAGCTCAGTCACGCCCGTTGTTTCATCGTCAATATCCAATACAGCGGCCTCTTGCCCCATGGCCATATCCCAGAATTTGACTTGATAATTGGATACAGGCAAACTGCCGCCTTGGGTGGAAAAACTCATTGGATAAGATTTACCCGCCGCCGCCAGATATTGGCCATCGGGTGTAAAGGCCAATTGATCAACCCATTCATTGAAATCATAAAAGACAAAGATTTCCCGTTCGCGCACGATGTCCCAGACCGTGATGCGTGTGTTGTCGCCAAATTCAAAGCGAGCCACCCAATCCCCATAGCGGGCAAAAGCTATGGTGTTGGCCAGTTTTGGCAATGCAACAATTGTCTCATCAGTGAGATTGATAAGCGCGGCTTCACCACTGTCATTTGCGACCACCAATGAATCCGACGTCAGGCCGAAAGCGGCATAATCTGCATACAAATTGGCGTCAATGATTTGGGTTGGCGTGGTTAAGTCATCAGCGTCATAGACCCACACATAGGTGCCATAGACAACCAGTTGGGCCCCGTCCGGTGACCATTGCGCGCCCCGGATCATGCCCTGACCACTGCGACCCAGTTCAACCAATTGGTCAATATTATCCCGGCCAACCGGAGCCAATTCACCAGTGACATTGGGTTGGGCTAATTCGGTGGCTGTCTGATCGAGAAAAACAGTCTGCGCCAGTTCAGGTTCAGGGTTAGATTGTGAAATCATGATTAACAGGCTCGAAATTAAGAGCAATAAAACGGCGACGCGTTGATATGTCCAGCGCGAGGCAGGTTTATGGATGTTGTCTACCTTAGTGGTTCGAGTAGGCACCGTTGGAACTTTCGTGATGCCGCGTGTCGGCAAAGCTGAATTCAGAAACATGGTTTGATCTCCCAATTCTTGGTTAATGTCGAGTAAATCTTGGACGAGTTGGGGTTGATCATCGGTTAGATCCCAAATTTCAATGAGTGTATCAATGTCATTGCGATCTAAAGCGCTGATGTAGCGCAACAAAATAGCCTCATAGTCATTCATAATTGGCCGTCCTCCTGTACAACTGATAGACGCAAACGATTTAAAGCGCGGTAAAGTCGCATACGCACTGCGCCCGCGGAAATACCGATAATTTCGCCGACTGTTTGGCTATTCAAGTCTTGTAAAACAACGAGCTCTACAATCAGGCGCTCTTCTTCGCTCAGTAATCCCAGATAGTTTTCAACTATCGTTTGGCGTTCATAGGTCAACGCGGGATCCGACGCGGTTAACCTATTGATTAAATCAAATAACTCAGCCTCACTTTGCTCTTCAGCAAAAGGATATAAATCATGGATGAGGGGCTCACGTTGTTGTTTGGCGCGACCCGTACGGTGGCGCTTAATCAAAATCAGCCCAAATTTGATAAACCAAGCCAATGGTCGCTCAATATCCGCTAAAGAATCTGTTTTGCTCATGACATCAACCACCACCTCGTTGAGCAATTCAACGGGTGACACTTCGCCATACAGGCCTGCGCGATTAAGATACAAGGCAAAAGTTTGGATTAAGGTGTCATACTCACGATCAACAAACTCTTGAATACTGAGCGTCATAAAAATACTCCATAAAAACTCGTCCCAATAATTTACTGCCACTTTAGGGGGACAAATTGTCACAAAAAAGAAAAAACTCGTGATATTTCTTTTAACTATACAGGGAGTTTGGGGTAATTATATACAAGCGGGATGCGGGTGGTTGTTTAAATAATTGGGGCAAATATTTAAACGGCTACGGCATGCCGTAAACACCTGCCGCACGATTAATTGAGTAGGGCCACAACATGTTGTGGCCTCGTATCGTCAATCATATATAGAATGTGAATTACGAAAAATACGCATATTTTTATATGAAACGGCGAACCACATCGGGTCCGCCCGACCTGTCGCCAACTTATACACAGGTTCCGTTGAAAATTTATTGATAAACAAGTGCTAGGCACAAATTCCTATTATCTTGGGATCTCTCGATAAGTTCATTCATTGGTAGGGCTAGGCCGATGTGCCCAGCCGTTGATCTAGCGAAATTTTTGCACAAATTTACACCCTTAAAACAACAGCCTCGGCACGAACCAGATTAAGCCACCCGCCACAATTTGACAACTCCATGCGGCGGCCAAGCCACTCCGCAAGCGCACATAGCTATACAAGAAATTGAGTATCGCAAAGAACAGCCCAATTGAGAGCGCGACGCCAACCGCGCCGCCCAGATCCATGTGCGGATAGAAAATCAGCATGGACCAGATGGTAGCCAAAACCGTCGTGAAAATCATATTGTGAATTTGTTGCACCACGCCGCGAAAATAGAGCGTTTCCACGGCGGGCATTACAAAAATAACCGCCATCGCCACCCACGTATTCATAATATCGAGCGGCACATCATCCACGTCAAAAATACGTTCCGAAACCGTGCGCAAGGAAGCGCCCAAAATAATCATAAAAGGCAAGCCAATCGCGACCCCTAAACCCACGCCTAAGCGAATATCACGGGGCGAGGTATCACTCAAGCGCGCACTATTCCCCAAGCTATAACCCAATAAACCCACCGCACCGAGCAAGGTCCACAAGATGACATAACGCACACTCGGCGCAAAGGGGAGCGTGCCTAAGCCAATCGCCCCGACAATCATCAGGGCAAAAATGGGGTCAAATTCAGGCGTTTCAATGCGGGGTCCGCGATAAATGGCTTGTGGCGCTTCTTCGTCCTCTTCCAGATAATCGACTTCGTCCACTTCTTCGATTTCCGGCTCAGGCACTTTGACATGCGGCGCACGACCTTCCATAATCGCCTGTAAGGCGGCGTTTACTTCTTCGGCAGTTTCCGCATAATCGACAAGTTCCTCTTCAGGCGCATCCTCATTTTCGCTACGTCGCCACGCCATTTGCTCACGGGAATTTTCGGGTTGTTCACTCACGCTAAATACTTCCTCATACGGTCAATCACAATCTCAATATGTTCGGGTTTGGTCCAATAGTGGGTGACAAAACGCCACACCCCACCGCGCGCCATTCGAATGACAATACCATCTACGTCCAATTTTTCAATGAGTTCCGCCGGTGTCAACGGTGCATCAGGCCGCAAACGCCACATGACAAAATTTGTCACGGTGCGTGTCGGGTTGATTTCAATGGCTGGAATCGTCGCGAGACCTTCCGCTAATTGGCACGCCGTTTGATGATCTTCATCAAGACGTTGGGTCATCTCTTCTAAGGCAATAATTCCGGCTGAGGCGATAATCCCCGCTTGCCGCATCCCGCCGCCCAGCGCTTTACGGATACGTTTCGTTTCATAGATAAAATCCGCATCGCCAACCACGATCGAACCCACCGGCGCACATAAGCCTTTGGACAAACAAAATGTAACACTATCGGCGGCTTGAACCAACCGCGCGACGTCTTCATTTAAGGCGGTGGCCGCATTGAAAATTCGGGCCCCGTCGATGTGTAATTTCAGATCATATTTTTTGCAGAGTTCACCCACCGCGTCAATATAATCGACAGATAACACTTGGCCACCGGTATTGGCGTGGGTGTTTTCCAACGAAACCAAGCGTGTCCGGGGATAATGATCATTTTCCGCCCGAATCGCCGCTTCAATTTGGTCGAGATCGAGGGTGCCATCCGGTTGCGTTTGAAGCGTATAGGTGCTCACCCCACCCAAAGCGGACGGATTGCCACCCTCGGAGAGAAAAACGTGGGAATCTTGCCCGACAATCATTTCTTCGCCCCGGCCACAATGCGCAAAAATGCTCACAATATTGCCTTGCGTGCCGCTAGAGACAAATAAGCCTGCTTCCTTACCGAGCATTTCTGCGGCCATATTTTGCAATTGATTAATGGTCGGGTCTTCGCCATATACATCATCGCCGACGGGAGCCTTAGCCATCACGTCGCGCATTTGCGGCGTGGGATGGGTGACCGTATCACTGCGTAAATCTATTTTGTCCATTTTTAATACCCTATACCTGTAAATTTCCGAATAAGTTATTGAAAATTTCCCTCACCCCTCAATCCCCTCTCCCACGGGCAGTCGCAAGGCGACTTGTAGGCGAGGGGAAGACTAACTCAAATGCATTATGCCCTTTAACTTTCCAAGTTTTTCTAGGGCTGAGTTCCCCCTCTCCTACTCTTTTTTGTGGGAGAAGGGGTCAGGGGGTGAGGGTTTATTCGATTCTCAAATTACATCCTGTGTTGTCGCAAAAAAAAGAACACCGCCTCTATTGTGGCAGGTGTTCTCTTGAATTTCCATGTAAATTGTGAACAGATTGAGAAATTAGTAGCGCTTCACAACCGTACGATAGGTGGTGGGTTGACGCAATTGAATCATTTGGAATTGTTCACGATAGCGGCGAACTTCGTCCAAATCAATGCGGGCGACAGCATAACCTTCAACGGGTTCATCTGATTTCTTAGTAGATTTAGCGGCAGGTTTCGCTTCAGCTTTAGGGGCTTCAGTTGCGGCAGTGGTTGTTTCGCCTTCAGTCGGCTTCGCTTCAGCCTTAGGCGCTTCTTCTTTCTTCACTTCCGGTTCCTTTTCCACAACCAAGGAAGCGTGAACTTCACCACGCGGACCGACGATCATGCTCCGACCACCAAAGCCGAGTGTGACATCTTCACCAACGCGATTCGCGCCAGCTACAAAGACGGCATTTTCATAAGCACGGGATTTGAGATACGTCTCAAATTCATCAATATAGCGTTTTTCCCAGTTGGTGAGCGCACAAATTAATTCAGCGCCTTCCAAACTAAGTGAACGGGCAACTTCGGGGAATGCCAAGTCCCAACCGAGCATCAAGCCGATATCACCAATTTCGGTGCGGATAACCGGGAATTTGAAACCTTCACGGAAGGCCATCCGTTCTTCACCGCGCAAGTGGACTTTGTTATAGCTTCCCAACATTTCACCATCGGGGCCAATCAAGACGGCTGAGTTGAAGATAATGCTTTCAACACGTTCTTTAGTGGGTAACCCGAAAGCAATATGGACACCATATTCAGCGGCACGTTGGGACATTAAGTTCACGGTTGGCCCCGGAACATGTTGCGCCAACTCAGTGAAGCGTACCCCAAGTTCGTAGCCACTTGTTGCTAATTCGGGGAAGATGATTAAATCAACCTTTTGTTGCGAGGCGATTTTTGACACATAGTCTGACATCTTAACCAGATTTTCTTCTGGTTCGCCGAGCTTAGGTTGAAATTGCACAGTGGCGATAGTAATTTCGCGCATGGGTAAGGGTACTCCTCAAAAAACAAGCCCATGAATTTAGGCTTGCATCGTATGCAAAAAAAATGAATCCGAACAATTGTTCAGACAAGGTATTCTACAAGTAAAAGAGGGGTAAAGTCAAGCTAAAATGCGGCTTTTCTGTGATGTGTTTGTTCTACGTTTGGACTATTTCCTATGGTTCACCCCAAAGCGCCCCCCATCATATTTTTATGACCGAAAATTTAAAGTGAGGTGGAACCTTAGTTTTACAGGTTCAATAGAAAAATGAAGCAGATAATAATAGAAGACAACTTGTCCGGTTCAGTTAAGGAGGAATTGCCACTTCATCATAACCAATTAACCTATAGGCCAAAAATAAACAAAGCTTGGCGCTATCACTGACGCAATAACCTCGGTTGTAAAAAGTTGATGATTCCTAGAAAAGGGCATTTTCACTTGTATACTGTGGGCGATAGCTCGCTGAGAAAGGGAAATGATATGATGCAGAGTCTGATTGGCCACGAATTAAAAGGGTATCGCATTAAAGAACGCATTGGGGTGGGGGGCTTCGGGGCTGTTTACCGTGCTGAGCAAAGTGGTATCCAGCGCGAAGTTGCGATTAAAGCCATTTTGCCCAATATTGCCCAACAACCTGATTTTATTCGCCGCTTTGAAGCTGAAGCTCAGCTTATTGCCCGTCTAGAGCATATGAATATTGTGCCGCTCTATGATTATTGGCGTGATCCCGATGGCACCTATCTGGTCATGCGCTATTTACGCGGCGGGAGCTTGAAAGATGCCCTCAAACAGGGCGCTTTTGACCTCGGCACAGCTAATAAAATCATTCAGCAGATTGGCGCGGCCCTTGACGCGGCGCATCGCAATGGCGTGATTCATCGTGATTTAAAACCTGCCAATATCTTATTAGATGAAGATGGTAATGCTTATCTAGCTGATTTCGGAATTGCCAAAGACCATACCATTCCCGCCAATATCCATAATACAAATTCAGGCGAGTTTCGCGGCACGTTGCTCTATTTAGCGCCTGAACAAGCGCGTAACGAACCGATCACACCACGTACCGATATTTACAGTTTGGGCGTCGTGCTTTATGAAATATTAGCAGGCGAACACCCCTTTCCCAATCTTTCACCCATCGAAACCATGTATAAGCATCTCAATGAGCCTCTACCCTTATTAACCAATCTCGATGGCAGTGTACTTGACGCGGTTAATCAAGTGATTCAAACCGCTACGACTAAAAATCCCGTGGAACGCTATGAACATATCATGGGATTTGCTAAAGCTTTTGCTGAAGCCGTTAATCTGGAAATTCAAATTGATACCGACTCCATCGTGGAAGCCTTGACGCGCCGCGAACACGAGATTCTGCAATTGCTGGTTAAAGACAGCAATATGAGCAACAAAGATATTGCCCAAGTATTGGTGATTACGGTTTCGACCGTCAAATGGTATATCCATCAACTTTTCAAGAAATTGCAGGTCCGCAATCGCGTACAACTGATTATTAAAGCACGTGAACTTAATCTTATCTTTGATGAGGACTTGCCTCAAAGCGAACAAGTCTATTTAGATCATACCGTTGTGATCCCCGCCGAGATTGATAATCCGTACAAAGGCTTACGGGCTTTTCAGACAGCCGATGCGCAAGACTTCTTTGGTCGGGAAAAAATCACCACCAAGATTTTGAACCGTATGCAAGAAAATGTCCCCTTTCAGCGCTTTCTCGCAATTGTCGGGCCCAGTGGCAGTGGTAAATCAAGTCTAGCCAAGGCTGGCGTTATTCCTGCAATCTGGCGGGGTCAGGTACCCGACTCAGATAAATGGTTTGTGGTTGATTTCTTGCCCGGTGATCGGCCCATCGATGAGCTTGAAGTGGCCCTGAAAAAAGTCGCCGCCGATAAAACCAGTGATATTCGCGAACAGCTTGAACGCGACGCCAATGGTTTATTGCGTATTGCGAGTCTAATTTTGCCCGATGATGGTGCGGAATTGCTGGTCGTAATTGACCAATTCGAGGAAGTTTTTACTTTGCTGGAAGATGAAGCTGAGCGCCAACATTTTCTGGATTTGTTGCGCGCCGCCGTGACGTCCAAGCGCAGTCGGGTGCGCATTTTGGTCACCTTGCGCGCCGATTTCTTTGATCGTCCGTTGCAATATCCGCAATTCGGTGAATTGATGCGTGAACGGGTCGAGACAGTCCTGCCCTTGAGTGCGGAAGAATTAGAGCGGGCCATCGTCAATCCGGTTAAACGCTATGGTTTAAAATTTGAAGAAGGCTTAGTATCTGCGATTATCGGCGATATCAATTATCAACCCGGCGCGTTACCCCTTTTACAATATGCACTCAGTGAGCTATTTGAACAGCGTGATAATCATTTACTGACCCGCACGGCCTATCAAGATGTGGGTGGCGCGGTCGGTGCGCTAGCCAAGCGGGCGGATGAAATTTTCCATGATTTTAATCCTGATCAGCAAACCCTCGCCCAGCAAATGTTTATGCGTCTCGTGACGTTAGGCGAAGGCACCGAAGATACACGGCGGCGGGCTAGTCGTTTAGAGTTATTAGATTTGACAAATTATCCAGATTTGATGGATGAGGTCATTGATACCTATGCGAATTATCGTCTGCTTTCACTGGATCATGATCCAGCCACCCGCGAACCCACCATTGAAGTTGCGCACGAAGCAATTTTACGAGAGTGGGAACGCTTGCGGACGTGGCTCAATGATAGCCGTGATGATATTAAGATGCAACGCAAGTTAGCGTATGGGGCGCAGAATTGGCAAGAAGATAATCGGGTTGACGGGCATTTGTTGAGCGGTCGACCATTGGATGATTTTACGCGTTGGGCTGAGCAAACTACACTTAATCTAACCCCACTAGAAATTGACTTTTTGGAAGCAAGTCTAACTGAACGCCACAGAAAAGTAGAACTTGAGTCCGAACGCCAAGCTAAAGAGGACAATTTACAAAAACGAGCTACTCGTGTTTTACAAGGCTTAGTGGCTGTCTTCGTTGTGTCAACCGTCATCAGTGGGGCGTTGGCCCTGTTTGCTTTTGGCGAACAATCAACTGCCCAAGCCGAACGTGATAATGCGCAAACGCAACAAGAACATGCGGAACGCGAGGCACAGATTGCCCAAAGTATTGCTCTAGCATCAGAATCGCAACAAGTCTTAGCAAACGGTGATCACGATTTGGCGCTTATTCTTGCCCTCGAAGCAAATAGTATCGACAATCCACCGATTGAAGCGGAACGTGCGTTATTTGCCGCTACTTATGCGCCCGGTACACGTTTGGTCATGGAAGGTCATGCAGGCCCTGTCTCAACTGTCGATATAAGTCTCGATGGACGTTATGGAGTGTCTGCAGGTGGTAAACAATGGGTTATTGAAAATCAACAGGATAACCGAGATATTGTTTATGATCCCGAAGATTTCAGTATACGTTTATGGGATTTACAAACAGGCCAAGAAATCCGCCAATTTAATGGTCATACTGATGCCGTATGGGACGTCAAGTTTAGCCCTGATGGTACGACTATTTTGTCAGCTTCTTCGGATAAGTCCGTTATCCTCTGGGATGTTGAAACGGGTGAAATTATTCATAGACTCGAAGGTAATACAAATAAAGTTCGTTCTGTTGCGTATTTATCAGATGGCAAAAAGGCTATTTCTACCAGTAGTAACTTCATAGCACTTTGGAATCTTGAAACGGGTGAAATCGAGCGTCAAATTGAACGGGAAGCTGGTTATGAAGGTGCACGCATGGAAACTTGGGATATTGACATCAGCGCAGACGGTCAATTTGCTCTATTTGCCATGCGTCAAAACAGTGGGGCAAAACCCGCTAATGGTGTTGTGGTGCTTCTCGATTTGACTACATTTGAATGGACCCAAAAATTTCTAACGCCCGGACCAGCCGATACTGTTGCCTTTAGCCCGAATGGTAAAACTGCTTTAGTTGGAACCCATGAAGATATAGAAGGAACTTTTGGCAACAATCCCGGTTTACCAATCGTTATTCATTTTGACTTAGAAAATGGTCAAGAAATATCGCGTTTTTATCATACAGGTAGCTTTATTACGGGGGTGGATTTCAGCCGAGATGCGAAATTTGCCATTGTTGCAGGATTTGCGCAGAGCATCTATATGTGGGATTTGAACACAGGTAAGAATGTGCTTCGGCTAGTTGGACATGAAGATTGGATCATGGACATGGCGTTAAGTTCCAGTGGTGATCAACTCATAACAGGATCTGATGACGGCACTCTCAGATTGTGGGATTTACGGAATGGTACTGAGGAGTTACGCATAAATGCATCGCCAGTTGTTGAACATGCCTTTGCGCTTAGTCCAGATGGTGAATTGGCGGCAATGCCCATTCGTCGCAAACGGGTCCTTCTTTGGAACCTCAAAAAAGCTGAGGTTGTACGTGATTTTGGATTGAATGAATTTGCAGTAAACGACTTGGCATTCAGTCCAGATGGTAAACAACTCGTCGTTTTATCTAATACAAAATTGTCGGTATATGATACAACCACGGGGCAACAGATTATAGAAACTTTATTACCATACGCCATTCATGGAATTGATTTTACACAAGATGGGCGCTATTTATTCGCGGCGGCACCTACCGCCTCAACACAAGGTACTCGTGCACGCTTTGTGTTGCTAGATGTTTCTACAGGTGACATCATTCGATCTTATCAAGGCTCTGACGTTTGGTCGAATTCTGGAGATATCAGCGCTGATGGACAAATCGGCTATGGGACAGGCTTTGATGGCAATGTCTATATGTGGAATCTCGCCAGCACAGAAGAAATAGGTCAATTTGGTAGTCCCCTTGGGCAACGCGGCTCAGTAAAAGTTGATGATTCCAATAGCTTTTTGTTAACCACATCTGAACATATTGAAGTTTTGATGTGGGATATTGAAAGCGAAACACTTATTCAAGAACTTGAAGGACATAGTGATTTTGCAGTGGGTCTTTCTATGAATGCCAGCGGCACACAGGCCGCAACGGCCAGTTTTGCCAATGAGCTCATTATCTGGGATTTGACAAACGGTCAAGAATATCGGCAACTAGCTGGATTGCACCATCCTGTTAATAAGACGCAATTTATGCCCGATGGCCAGCATGTCATTGGAACAACTCAAGGTGGCGACATTATTATTTGGCGCATCAGCGATACCCCTGAGGAAACAATTGCATGGGCTTACCAAAATCGCTATATTCGCGAATTCACCTGCTTGGAACGTGAACGATACAATATTGCACCGTTATGTGTGACTGTAACTGATAAACCAGCAATTACACGCACACCCTATCCGACATTGACACCAAGTCTCGTCCCATCAGCGACACCTACAAACGATCCTGTGCAAATTTCGCCAACACCAACATGGACGGCCATTCCTTCTTATACACCATTGCCCACATCAACACCGATGCCGCCTATCCAAATTGAGATTGGGATACCGTTGAATGATGAGATACCAACAACACAAACTACTCCTGATTATTTTATATTTAACGGCGAGTCCGGCATGATAGTTGAGGCAATGGCAGGTCGAATCACATTTCAATTTGATCTGGAGATCTACGATCCAGATGGAAATTTAGTCATTCCAGATGGAAACTTGTTTACGTTACCTGTTTCGGGTACCTATACAGTGGCAATTTTACCCAGTGCTACGCTAAGCGGCAGTTATCAACTGCTTGTCGCTGACAAATCAGAATAGATACTTACACCCCTCCCTACATTCATCGAGAAAGCC
>JBNLCD010000027.1:0-20730 GCA_050303635.1 Anaerolineae bacterium | reverse complement strand
CTGTTACCAATTCCACCGGAATATCTTGATCTTGCGCAAGTTTGACGACTTTGGTCAGATTTTCTTTGGCATCAGGATATTTTGAATCAGGGAGATTGATGAAAAGCGCTTTAACTTTCCCTTTTTCCGGATGGGCTAGACCGGCGGCGAATCGAATCAATTGGGGAGCTGTATGAGGGTTAGCGACAGGTACAACAACACGCCGCGCATAAATATCTTCTTTAACGGCATTTACAGGAAGTGCAGTTGAGTTTGATTCCATAAAAAGCTACTTGCGACTTTCTAATAAGGTTTTAGCCAATGATCGAGCCAATCATAAATATGATGACGAGCTTGAATCGTCATCCACGGTTCATCCAAATCACCTTTTTCATAGTAATAGAGATTCAGGCGATTACTAGCGCCCATACGGGTATATGAACGTAGCGCTTTCTCAAATATCACATCGATATCACTACTATCTGGATCATGCGATGTAGCCGATAGGAGAAATGGCCGAGGAGCGGCTAAACTCAAAATACGATCATAGTCAGCCACTTGCAACAAGCGCGGTACGCTAAATTCAAATTGGGGTGCTTGGCCTAAGATCAAAGATTGCCGCATACTGCTAATACTACCGTGTGCCACCGCAACTTGAATCCGTTCATCAAAAGCTGAGGACCACATGGCCATTTTGGCACCATAACCATGCCCCAAAAAGCCAATACGTTTGACATCAACTTCGGAACGGGTAAAAAGATAATCTAGGCCACGTTGAATATCCCAGATAACTTTTTTAAGAAGCGTTTCGCCACGCAATAAACGAACTGCAAGTTCTCTAAAATTGCTATCTGAACCAGCTTCCGCATTGGGACGTCGGTCTTCAAAACTAAGAGCATCTGGCGCAAAAATAATATAGCCGCGATGCACTAGTTCTTCACCAAAAGCTTCGTCAGGGTCACCCGCCATGCCCACAACCTCACTTTTACCCAACATCCAGTCTTGATTGTGGCGGTGATGGCAAATGATGGTGGGCAAAGGCATGGTCATTTGATGAGGACGCAATAAATAAGCATAACCCCAATCACCCGGATGGACTTGGTACCGGATTTTCTCGCGGGTATAGGTGTCAAGTTTTTCAATATTAATAACTTCAGCATCAAGCGGCGCTGGATCAGGCGGCGCTCCCAATACTGATTTTAGTGATTCATGATATGCATCACGATGAAGCCGCATAGATATTTTTATCTTTGTACAATGTGTAAATAAGACTGATTAATGATAACCTTATTTAAGGAAATAATGCGAATCTTCGCAAGCTATTTTAACTGGATAACGAGAAAGTGGCTTTAGCTCTTCTTTGTCGAGGCAAAGCCACTTTATGAATTCGAAATTTTGATGGGGCTTGCACTCAAATTAGTTGTCAGCGGCCAATTGACCATCAAGACCTAATTCTGTGGCAATACCTTGCATTGCTTCCAGCACAAGTGGCACATGTTCGGTCCACACATCAACGCCGAGTTCAGCGCAACCGGCTTCAATATCTTCGCGCTTAGCGCCCGCCGCAAAAGACTTATCTTTCCATTTCTTTTTGATACTTTTAATTTTGACATCGCGGATATCTTTGCTGGGGCGGACCAACGCAACGGCGGTTATTAAGCCAGTTAATTCATCAACAGCATAGAGCGCTTTTTCCCGTAGTTTTTCGCGTGGAATATTACAATGATCAGCATGACTCAATACACTTTGAATCACATCTTCAGCGATGCCCCGTTCACGCAAAATGGGTGCGCCGGCTTGTGGGTGTTCATCCAGTGAAGGGTGAATTTCCCAATCAAAATCATGAAGCAACCCAATATTGCCCCATTCGTCGGCATCAGCTTCATATTTTTCAGCATAAGCTCGCATCGCCGCTTCGACAGAAAGCATGTGATTGCGTAGATTTTCGGCTTGGACAAATTCGGTGACAATTGACCATGCTTGGTCACGAGTTAATTCACTCATAATTGTAAACTCCCTTCACGAGATAGGATTCAAGCAAACTCCAATAAAAACAATTCAACCAACCAAGCTGGTCCCTAAGTACGTTGGACAGCTTGATAAATATTCCAATAAGCAAATACGCTGAATGAGAATGCATAAACGAGCATATATGGCGCTAGGGCGGGCAAGTTTTGCAAGGCAAAATAAAAGCCAACCAGAGCGTAAATCGCTAAGAGAAATTCACCAATCGTAACTGCATCGACCTCAAGTGCATAATGGCTTTTACCCCATTCTTCACCCTTGTTGGTTAAACGGAATTTCGGCGTCCGTTTAAATTCACGCTCAATACCGGGTTTATGGAAAGCGGCCAAAACAGCTTTGGTATTACTCAACACAATGGCCGCGCCCACTACAAATTGCACTGGAAAATAGAGCAAACGACGGGTCCAATCGCGATAGAGTTCAACCTGAGCCAAAGCCATCAAGATGGGCGGAATAATACTGAAAACCCCGATGATACGTAAATCAGGAATTTTGGTGAACATATCACCGGCCAGTAAAATTGGCGTGAGCAAGAAGGTCAAGAAAATGAATGGTTGCACCAAATATTGCGAGAGATGCATGAGACCCATAAATTTCTTGGGTGCAGAAAAGCGATCCGATTTCATCAATGGCACCGCATGTTTAATCAAACATTCAGTTGAACCCGTGGCCCAACGTGATTGTTGCATTTTGTAGGCTTGGACCTGAGGTGGTAATTCACCCGGTACGGGCACATCGACTAAATACATAAAGTCCCAACCCCGCATCAAGGCCCGATAGGATAAATCGAGATCTTCCGTCAATGTGGAAGAAGACCAACCCCCGGCATCTTCAATCGCCTTGATACGCCAAATGCCACCCGTGCCATTCATGGACATTGGTAAACGTCCGCGATTACGGGCTACCTGTTCAATGGCAAAGTGAGCATCAATTGACAAGGCTTGTGCACGGGTAAGCCAATTGTAATCAAGATTGAGATGATCCCAACGGGTTTGAGTGAGTGCCAAATTATCATTGACGCTGAAGTGAGGCATCGTCCGACGCAAGAAATCTTTGGGTGGCACAAAATCTGCGTCAAAAATAGCGACACAGTCGGTGTCAAGTAAGGTTAACCCATAAGCCAACGCGCCGGCTTTATATCCTTCACGATTATCCCGACGTACATGGGAAATATTATCAATCCCTTGGGATTTCAAATCAGCAACTTTATCAGCCACAACTTGGACAGTATCGTCGGTTGAGTCATCCAGAATTTGGACGTGAAATTTGTCACGTGGATAATCAAGATGGGCACACGCTTCAATCAAGCGGTCAATGACATGTGCTTCATTATAGATAGGCAATTGAATGGTGACCGAAAGCAGGTCTTTTTCATCAACGTCGGGTAGTTCTGGGGTTTTATGGCGAGTTAGACCATAAATCACTAGCAATACACCAAAACTGCTGACAAAAATTGTGAGTAGAACAACAATGACGGTATAGATAACCGCCAATGAAGTGAGAATGACATCCATAAAGGGTCAACATCTCCTAAAATTATTTTCTATTGATAGGTTGCGAAGTAGCATGGCATAAGGCCAGATGATTGGCAAGGGCGAGTGAAAACAAAACCCCCTTCAACGTAATTGTCAAAGAGGGTTTTAAATCACCAAGACTAAATTGAAATCTAGCGATTGGGCCAGACTTCTTCAACACCACCATGTTGAATCGTGATTTTTTCTTCAATTAAGAAATCTAAGCCTGTATCAAAATCTGAAAATTCGATACTGCTAATCCAGCAATTACGGTAGACCCAACGACGGGTTTCCACGCCTTCATCCATTGCTACTACAGCTAAATCACGGGTGGGTAGGCGGGTCCCACGGGCGGCAACCGTTTCACGCGTCCATTCGTTAAATACCAAAGTGGCGTCTTGTTGAACCATCTTGGTAACTACAAGAGATGGATATTCCATACCAACGGGCTTGCCGTCTTCAAGTTTAAGAGCATAGGAGCTTAGGCCTGTGACGGAGAATACGCCGCTGACGCGTTGTTGGTTAATTTCTAAAACAAATTCATTGGATGACAAACTATCAACCGCTTGAATACCTTGGCCAGATGATTGCGCCGCCGCTTGTTGTTGGTAGAAATCACCTTGTTGGTATTGTTGTTGGGCGGGTTGTTGTGGCTGAGCAGGTTGTTGGTATTGCTGTTGTGGCGGTTGTTGTTGATATTGTTGCTGTTGTTGTGGATCATATTGTGGTTGCTGATATTGTTGCGGATTGTATTGATCTGACATGAAAAGGCCTCCTGCCAACGCAAAATAATCATCAAAAAATGTCTAAACTATACTCTTGCCAAGTATAACATGATTAGGGTTTTAGCGGAAATACGGTACAATTAACGTATTCATAGACTAGTACATAATTTTAGCTCCGGGAGCATCCTCATGCAACAATTTAATTGCCTTATCCCCACCCATCGTGAAAAAACTCGGTTTCAAGCCCAACCACAGTATGCTGAAGGATTATACGAATTAGGTCAAAATTGTTATGCATGGCTGGTGCCGAATGGGTCGTGGGGTGAGTCAAATGCGGGCTTAATTGTGGGGGAGCAGGAAGCTTTATTAGTAGATACATTGTGGGATGTGGTCTATTCACGCGAGATGCTCACCGCAGTCTATCAAGTAACTGGCGATGCCAATGCGCCGCTCAAGTATACTGTGAACACCCATGCCGATGGTGATCACTTTTTTGGCAATGAATTGGTCACGAATACACATATTATTACATCCCAAGCTAGTTTCGACGAAATGAAAATCACGCAACCCAAGTCGATGCTCTTATTGGAAAAGGTTGGTAAATTCTTTAGTTTTCTAGGCCAGTTCGGCTGGAAATCGATGGCAGATAGCGGACATTGGATGCAAAACATGGTCCGTCCGTATCATTTTACTGAGGTGAAGCATACCCTGCCTCACGAAACTTTCACTGGTGAAAAAACGCTAACCGTTGGTGGACGCGAAGTGCAACTCATCGAAATTGGACCCATGCACACAGAGGGTGACTTGATGGTTTATGTGCCTGATGCGCAGATTCTATTTAGCGGAGATGTTCTATTTATTGGGTCAACGCCGGTGATGTGGGCGGGGCCAATTGCTAACTGGTTAAAGGCGCTGGATAAAATCTTAGCACTAGATACTGAAATTATTGTGCCGGGTCACGGTCCGATCGTTGATAAAGATGGTGTTCGTCAAGTCAAAGCTTATTGGGAATATATGGACAAGGCCATTCGGGATGGATTTGCCGCTGGCAAGCCCGCTGTGCAAACAGCAACAGACATTGCCCTGAGTGCTGACTTCGCCAAACAGAATTTTTGTCAATGGGATTCACCTGAACGGATTATGACAAGTACACACACCCAATATCGTCATTTGCAAGGCAAAACAAAGCCGCCGAGTAAACTTCAGCTTATCAAGATTTTGCGACAACAAGGTATTTTGGCGCATAAGTTATCCGATGCTAATCCCCAAGTGATGCGCCGTAAATAATCGCGGTCATATAAATGGTCTGTCTCGTAAATAAAGCAGTAACATTTTCTCGCTATGAAACGCGGTAGGCTGAAGCCATACCGCTAGTTATAAAAACAAGCATGCTAAAGCAAGCTTCGATTCTCGGTTTAACCGTGTACTCTGGACCGACATACCCCATCAATTATGAGACAGACCAATAAAAGCGTTCTCAATCTAATACGATACAAACACAAATTGCATACGATATTCTGTATAATATTTGTATAGTTTAAGTATCGTAGATTGAGAATGACTTCCTAACATATGGGACAAATGGCTAAGATACCACGGATTGTTGTCATTGGGGCCGGCATTGGCGGCTTAACCAGCGGCGCACTTTTAGCAAAACAGGGTTATGCCGTCACGGTGCTTGAAGCAGGGACTTATCCGGGAGGATGCGCAGGAACATTTTTTCATAAAGGCTATCGATTTGATGCGGGAGCGACTCTCGCCGGTGGTTTTCAAGACAATGGCCCCCATACCCTTGTGGCGGAAAAACTCAATTTGCAGTGGAATACACGTCCCGCCCATCACGCGTGGACTGTGTATCTTGAAGATGAAGCAATTCCTCTCTCCAAAAATCAACAAGATTTACTCAATTATTTCCCCAATAGTGAAAGTTTTTGGATGGAACAAAAGCGTGTGGCCGATTTGAGTTGGTCAATGGCCGCACAGGGCTTACCTTTTCCACCGAATTCCCCCGCAGAACTAGCTCAATTAGCAAAGGTTGGTCTCGCGCATTTTCCGGCAGATTTGCAAATGTCTCGATTTGCGTTTAGCACGGTGCACGATTGGCTAGCGCGTCATAATTTGGCAGATGATATGCGCTTCAAACGGTTTATTGATGCCCAACTCTTGATTTCTGCGCAAACGACCAGTGATCATGCAAATGCTTTGTATGGTGCGACCGCTTTGGATTTAGCACGGCAAGGCGTGCATCATGTGGTGCGCGGGATGGGTGGTTTGGCGGAACAACTTGCGGAGAAAATCCGCGAATTTGGTGGCCAAGTTCTTTATCGGCATAGAGCCACAAATATTGAAATGCGGAATGGGCAGGCGGTGGGTGTCTATACGCAACACGGCCGCCGCGAGGGTGCTTATTTCCCCGCTGATGTTATTTTAGCGAATGTGACCCCATGGGCACTGAATAAATTATTGAGCAAAAATAGTCCGGCATCGTTACGACAAGAGGTTCAACAACGGGACGCAGGTTGGGGTGCCTTTGTTCTGCATTTGGGCATCAAAGATGAAATTTTATCTGAAGATGCGGATCATTTTCAGATTATCCCCTCACTGGAAGGTGACTTGGGTGAAGGCAATAGTATTTCTGTTTCCATGTCACCGCGTTGGGATACATCTCGCGCACCGGAGGGACATCGGGCCGTGACAATCACGACCCATACACGGGTACAACCGTGGTGGGACTTGCTCGAAAAAGATGTTGAAGCCTATCAAGCGCGCAAAGATATGTATAGCCAGATGATTATTCAACATATCCAGCACGTTATCCCTAATTTCCGCGAAAATATTACACTGTGCCTACCCGGAACACCGGTGACTTATCAATTCTATACGCGGCGATATTTAGGGATGGTTGGTGGATTTCCGCAACAATCTCTGTGGCAAGCACGTGGACCACGTGTGGGTGTTTCCAATATTCGATTGGTCGGCGATTCTATTTTTCCCGGCCAATCAACAGCGGGCGTAACCGTTGGCGCGATGCGCGTAGTCGATGATGTTCGGCGATTATTACGACCACGATTATTACCTCGAATTGCGTTATTTTGAGGCAATTAATATATGTAATCCATTAAATTTATAGATAATTTGTATTTACCTATAGCGCGACAACCAGCGACATTGCTATACTCTTTTCATGCGAATGAATGTTTTAGAAGGGGATAGCACCATCTTGAGTCAACTTGAAAAAATCCTCGAATACCATATTGGTCGATTGAAAAATGGTAAGGTCGAAGTCCAATTAGATACAATCCGGGAGTTAATGCTCTTGGGTGCACAGGCGGAACCCGCCTTGCCAGCTCTACGGGAGTTGATTGAAAATACGGATAATGATCAAGTTCGTCTGGCCGCCAAAAAAGTCGGTCAAATGATCTTTACCAAAGCAAAATCATCAGGAGAATAGGATTTTCAGGTGGCGCGGTATTTTAGATTAAGCATTGTATTGCTTGTATTGAGTATGTGGTTAATAGGCTGTGGAGCTGATACAGCACCGCAAATCGTTCCCAATGATACATTGACGCCAACGCTTACCGTGCCGCCATCTATTACACCAGCCCCAATCGTGGGAAATTTGCCAACGAGTACGCCTGTACCCGAAGCAACCCGGGATACGAGTCTCGAAGTGACGACCGGACCTTCACCAACGAGCCCATTGCGTCCGACTTTTACACCCATGCCACCGACTGAAACCAATACACCTTTAGCCCCGACGATTACACCCGATATTGTAATTGAGTATTTCCGAAGCAATAGCGAGACCATTGAGCCCAATGGCAATGTCACCTTGTCATGGAGTGTCGTTGGCGCAGAAGATGTGACAATCTATCGGGTGAGTTCGAATGGCTTGCGTGAGCGGAATTGGCCCGTGGGTCTGAGTGGCTCGATTACGGTGAGTTCAAATAGTAATGCGTCGGCACGTTTTGAACTAGAAGCTGAGGCGGGCACAATATCTGAATCTCGTTTGCTCGTTCTGTCTGTCGGTTGTAATAATGTCTGGTTCTTTGCGCCTGCGCCAAGTGGTTGTGCGCTATCAAGTACCACTGAAAGTTTGCATGTTGAGCAAATTTTTGAAGGGGGTCGCATGATTTGGACCCAAACCGGCGGGAATATTTTTGTTATTTTCAATGATGGCAGTCAACCTCGCTGGCAACTATATATTGATCAATATACGGATAGTCAACCGGAGAGCGATCCCAGCTTTGTGCCACCTGCACCGGAATTCCTTCAGCCTGTCCGTGGTTTTGGCCTCATCTGGCGTAACCAAACGGAGTTACGCGAACGGCTCGGCTGGGCAACTACGCCTGAAATTGCCTACGATGGTGCTGTGCAAGATGGCATTGATGCGACCTATATTCGTAGTCAACAGGATGGCATTCTCCAGCTTGATTCGGGTGGTCGTTCTTGGTCAATTGTCACAGGTACGACGCTTGTTGATACACGCCCTCCTACGCCCACACCTTCAGCTGTGCCAGAATAATTGGCTACCAGCTAAATTTATCTATAGAAAAGAGATAATCCACGATGCTTGAAGAACAATCAAGTCAACGGAATGACTATGTGCATGTTCCGCTTGCTGAAACACCACCCAATCCTCATCAGGAACGGTTGACAAAATTCTACGATATTGTTAGCCAGGTCATGAATATTCAGCAGACTCATCAAACCCGTTCCCCGATTGAATTGGTAACTTATGAAGGCAGTCTCTTGGTGGATAGTGCGGATGTGATTGATCTTCTCGATGAACATTTTATTGATTTAGAAGTTTATGCTTATTTTCGTCGTCATGAAATTAAACCCGATACCTACTTAATCAGGGTGATGGCGGGACGGTTTAATCCGGAACCACGGGCGTGGTATCTCAATGCTATTTTATTTGTCTTGACGGTTATGAGTTTATTCTGGGTCGGCGCAGGTATTCAAGCTGGATTAGATAACCCAGACGCCACAACATTTGACGAATTGAATATTCAAATATGGGAAGGCTGGCAATACGCGACCAGTCTCATGCTGATTTTAGGTGCGCATGAACTTGGGCATTATTTCGCCGCTCGTTATCATAAAGTTGCCGTTACACTTCCCTATTTTATCCCGTTACCATTTGGCTTTGGGACGTTAGGGGCATTTATTCAACTACGCCAACCGATGAAAAGTCGGAATATTTTATTTGATATTGGCGTTGCTGGACCCTTGGCGGGATTATTCTTTGCGATACCCGTTTTATTCTTAGGGTTAATGACGTCTGAAATTCATCCGATTCCAGAAAATGTTATTTTTGAAGGCAATTCGCTATTTTACGCGGCGGCTAAAGTTCTGGTCTTTGGACGATTTGTGCCGGATGGCGCAGATGATGTATTCATTAACCAGTTCGCTCAAGCAGGTTGGACCGGGTTGTTTGTCACCATGCTAAATCTTATTCCGGTCGGGCAACTCGATGGCGGCCACACCATGTACTCGTTATTTGGCAACGCCGCCCGCAAATTATATGTGCCCTTGATCGGAACATTGGCGGCACTAACTATTTTTGTGAATCCAGCATGGGCGCTGTGGACGATTATTCTGCTATTTATGGGTCGCACATATGCGGTGCCTTTAGATGATGTGACGCCGCTAACAGGTCGGCGACGCTGGATTGGGTATTTGGTTATCTTGATCTTTATCCTGATATTCATTCCGAATCCCTTGCGCCAAGGTTAGCTGTCAGGATTCTGTCAGGTAAACATAATCTATTGTGCTAAAACCCTGTATTTAGGGTAGGTTTATCGTTTATTTATTCTGTTGCAGAATACGTTATAATCACAAAGCAAAATTCCAAGTAGTATTTGAGGGTTTATCATTCTATGCCAATGCAAATTCGCCGTGACCGATCAGCTTTACACTTTGGTCGCCGGAATCGAGGTCGTGGAACCATGTGGTTCTTTATGGTCTGGATTCTATCAATGGCTATCGTTTTGGCGCTTATTTGGCGTTTTAATGCTGTACAAGCGCGTGTCGAGGGTTTGATTAGTGGTCCAGCCACCCCAACGCCAAATGCGGTCACTGTCGCTGAACAAGCGGAAGAATCTTATTGGGAAGGCGACTTGGATGATAGCATTCAACTCTATGCACAAGCCTCCGCTTTAGAACCGGAAAATGTCCCTATTCATTTTGAATATGTACGGAATTTGGTTTATGGAAGCTACGCGGGTCGTGGTTATGTATTTCGAGCAGAAATTGCGCTTGAAGTCGGTGAAGCGATTGTTGAAGCGAAACCGAATGATCCGATGGCACGGGCGGCTTATGCATTGGCGCTGATTGAGAATGGCCGGGCCGACGAAGGGGCCGCCGAAGCATTGCGGGCAACTGAGCTTGCCCCGGATTGGGCTGAAGCACATGCTTATCTCTCCTTGGCCTATCGTGCCCAAAATCGTTGGCGTTTGGCGCAAGATCAAGCTCAAGTCGCGGTTGATCTTAATCCCAATAGCGTAGACTCACGGCGTGCGCTCGCCTTGTCTTTGGCGTTTACTGGACAATGGCAAGTGGCAATTACCCAGTATGAACAAGCCATTAGTATTCATCCGCGTTTAGATGCCCTCTACTTTGAATTGGCACCCTATTATATTGTGCAAGAAAATTATGATGGCGCAATCCAAGCCTATGACCGTGTTTTGGCAAATGATCCACGGAATGTAAAAGCATGGACACGTAAATGTGAGACTTACTTCCGGCAACGGGATGATGCCAATGCGCAGGAAGCCTGCGAACAGGCGATTGAACTCGACCCCACATTCCCTGAAGCACATCGTCAGTTGGGACAAGTACGTTATACACGCCGGAATTATGAAGGGGCAGTCGAATCGTTCCAAACCTGTATTGCTTTGATGGAAAATCAGGGCTGGGATATTCGCGACCATTTAGAACAATGCTATTATCTGCAAGGCTTGGCTTATCAATTACTCGATAACTGTACCGCCGCCGCGCCACTCTTTGAAAAAGCGTTTGAGATTGATATGAGTGAACGTGGCCGCGAAATTACGTTATTAGGGATTGGGTTGTGTGCGCAAACTGACCCTGAAAACTTTGACCCCCAAGCATTCCCAACACTTCCACCACCGACGGAAGAACCGCCTGAACCAATCGGTATTTATTAGCCGGGCAGAGAGGTCTTTAGTTTTATGCAGTTACGTGTACCTAAGAAATATCAACGCAGAAGAAGACGGATATTTTTCTTCCCCGGCTGGTTATTTCGACTTGCCCTGCTTGTTGGTCTGATCTTTTTCGGGTATTGGCTTGTGCAAAATCCAGATGAAGCCAAAGATCGAGTTTCTTCGGCGGCTAATCAGGCCAATGATGAGTTTAACGAGCGACGGAGCACACTTGTACCCGATAAACCCACGGCCACGCCAGATGTTCGACCTGAGACGGCCGATTGTGAAAATGCTTATTTGCTGGGTGATTATGAAGCCGCCATTGAAAGTTGTACCATTGCCATTCGGGGCCGCCCGAATGATGTTGAGCTTCATTTTCGATTAGCGCATACGCTCATTATCACCTCTGATTTGGGGAATGATCAAGAACGCCTCGCCCAAGCGGTGGATATTAGCCAAAAAGCGATCAATGCGAATCCTGAGTCGCCGTTGGGTTGGTCTATTCTAGCGATGGCCCTTGACTGGTCCGGTGAACAAAATAAGGCGTTAGCGGCGGCAGAACGTTCCCAAGAAATCAATGCAGAT
Organism: Anaerolineae bacterium; assembly: GCA_050303635.1. Classification (GTDB taxonomy): domain Bacteria; phylum Chloroflexota; class Anaerolineae; order Aggregatilineales; family J027; genus JAKEEQ01. Next base: position 8,730 of record JBNLCD010000027.1, on the reverse strand, counting down.
TTCACCTTCAATAAGGCTGTGCTTGCCAATATATATCGAAATTTAAATCTTTTTGAGCGGGCTCAAATCAGTATTGAAAGTGCCATACAAGATATTGATGAACGCGGGGTCTCTGATCCATTTGTTATTGCTCAAGTTTATCGGAACTATGGGCGCATATTTGTATCACAAGGTGATTATGAGGGAGCCATTGACCCTTACATAATTGCTTCGCAAAGTATGCCGGATCATACCTACATCTCAATTGAATTGGCGGCGAATGTGTATTATCCGCTGAAACAATACACAAATGCTATCGCTCTCCTGGACGATGTCCGTACAAGTAATCCGCGCGATGCTTCTGTTCTGTATTGGTTATCGGTGAGTTATGCGCAACGGGGTGAAACAGACGAAGAAATACAACTCTTGACCATCTGTGTGGATGCGCATCCGAATTATGTGCCGTGCCTCTCAACGCTTGGTCAGTTGCAGTTCTGGAATTCACCACCGAATTATATTCTGGCAATTGATAATCTTGAAAAAGCGACCTCAAATGGCTCGGAAGACCCGTATGATTGGTATTTGCTGGCACGGTCTTACTACAATATCCAAAGCTGTGAACAGGCTATCGGACCACTGCGTCAGGGGTATCAATTGATGCAGGATACAACCTCCGCCCAAGTTGGGACAGATAATTTCATTAATGCAGGACGGGATTGCGGTATTGAATTGCAATAACCCCTCGATTTTAGTCTCAGTCCAGCATGTATGTATCGGCTAGACAGACTAGGCTAAATTTATGCAATTACGTTCATCGAGAAACTATCGCAAACAAAACAAATCCTGTTTGGCGGGCTTGCTGATTCGCTTGGTTATCTTTATCAGTGTGTTGGGTTTAGGCTATCTCCTCGTAAGTCAACCGGCTGAAGCAACCGAAATGTTTCACGATGTATTTGATCAAATTGGTGATAGTACAGGTGCCAATTCCCTCAATACATCTGAAGATAGAACTGCTGACCTAGAAAACTGTGATAATGCATATTCCATCGGTAATTATGAAGAAGCGATCACAAGTTGCCGCGTTGCGTTAGAGACTCATCCGAATGACATCGATTTATATTTCCGTTTAGCCCATACGTTGATTATCACCTCTGATCTTGGCCAAGATCAGGACCGTTTAGCAGAAGCTATTGAAATCGCAACACAGGCAATTAATGCTGATCCAGAATCCCCGTTAGGTTATGCAATTTTAGCGATGGCACTAGATTGGTCCGGGCAACAAAATGAGGCACTCGCGATGGCAGAGCGGGCCCAAGAAATCGACCCCGAATTTACGTTTAGCAAAGCGATTATGGCGAATATTTTTCGCAATTTAGATATGTTTGAAGAGGCTCAAGTTGCAATGGATAGCGCGTTGCAAGATATTGAAAGCGGTAAAGCCAATGAGCCTTTTGTGGTCGCCCAAGTTTATCGTAATTACGGCCGATATCTAGTCAATTCGGGCGAATTTGAGGCCGCTATTGAACCCTATAATCTAGCCATACAGGCGATGCCGGCGCAAACATATATTGCTGTTGAATTGGCATCAAATATCTATTATGTACAAGGCGACTACGCACAAGTCATCACTATTTTGGAAGATGTTCAACAAACTAATCCCAATGATCGATCTGTTCTATATTGGCTGGCACTGAGTCGACGTCAACAAGGCGAATGGCAATCTTCAATTCAGCTTTTAACAACTTGTGTAAACACGAATCCAGAATATTTGCCCTGCTTATCAGCGTTGGGGTATAGCTATTTTTGGAATCAACCACCGGCGTATGAGCAGGCGATATCTCCGCTGGAAAAAGCAACAGAAATCAACTCAACCGACCCCTATGATTGGTATATGTTGGCGCGCTCGTATACCAAATTGGGACAGTGTGAAAAGGCCGTTGAACCTTTGCGCCAAGGTTATCAAATCGTGCAAACGACCCCTTCTGATTTTGTGACGCCTGAGCAATTTATTAATGCCGGCCTTGAATGTAGTCTTGAGTTGCAATAGCTGATGTTTACATTTATTGATCACCATCGTTTTACTCTGCAAGTAAGTTTAGGCTTATTAGCAGGATTTTTGATTATGGCATGGTACGCATTGCAGAATAAAGAGCGTCCTACGTTTCGTCGGCGGTTTGATGCGAGTTTGGCGGCGTTAATCAGTGGCATCATTGGAGCGCGTTTGCTCTATGTGGTACTCAATTGGTCTGTTTTTGCAGATTACCCTGAAGATATTGTGCTGAAATTCTGGATAGGACATTTGACATGGCAAGGTGGATTGTTAGGTCTAGCAGGTGGCTGGCTTGTTCTACGTCTCTACAAGCTTGATTTTGCCGAATGGAGTGATGGCTTAGCACTGGCGGTGCCTATCGTCGTGATTGCGGTTTGGTGGGCCTGTCGTGAACAAGGTTGGGGTTATGGTGTTGATCTTGAAGACCCCCAATGGCTGACAGGCTATTTACCCAACGAAAAAGGACACATTTCTCGACGGTTTGAGTTACAGATTTTAGGCATGTGGAGCGGATTAATTCTAGTCTGGATAGCAACATGGCTCACCCGAAAGAACCAACTTAAAGGCCAGCGCCTGTGGCTAATTTTGAGCCTATTGGGATTAAGTCACTTGCTGTTGGGATTAGGACGCGGTGATGAATGGTTACCGCTTTTGGATGTTTTAGTTCTAAGCATTGGCTTGTTGGGGTTTTTCCTGAGCTTCTGGCAATGGCGGCTGATAAATCAGAGGATTGTCGGACCACCAATTCCAGAGGAAGGCTGAAATAATCAAAACAGCCCACATTTCAATTTGCACCACGCGATAATGATCAAGAACCAGCTTGGGTGAATCCATTAGTAACGCCACGATCAACCATGTTAGAGCATTCCCCACGATGACCAGTAAAAAGCCATAGCCTGCATTGGCTGAAATATTCCGTTGTTGCCACCTAAACCAGCCTACAAAAACCAGAATATTCCCTACAAATAGATAAATTTGCGTTGGATGACGGTCCGCACCCCACAAATCAATTCCCCACGGCAAATCAGTCGGTGTTCCAAAATAATCCCCTTGCGCGAGGGCCATTAAACTAAAAGCAATAGCCATTAAAGCAATACCGGGCGCAAGAATATCCAGAGAAGGTCGTAGCGGAACATGATTGCGAAATAGGTAAACAACAGTGATGAGGGTACCTACAACTAGGCCGCCCCACACATGGAGGCCTTGTAAGTTGGGTTGAAAAATGCCAAGTAAATCATCTTGATAGACAGACCAATTAAAAGCGGCATATGCCAAACGCGCCCCCACTAGTCCTGCAAAGAATGCGGCTAGAAGGGCGTTTTGGATTGTTTTTGCATTGAAACGGCGATAGGTTGCGTAGCGGCTGATAATCTCAAGGCTGAGATAGAAGCCAATAATCAGGACCAGTTGGGCAGTGGGAAAAACAGCTGGACCGATGTTAAGCGTACGAAACATTTAGTTGGCAGGTGATGCGCTAGCAGAAGAGCCGTCGGATGATTTAGCAGGCGGTGGTGTAACCGTCGATTTGCTATCACTGCCGCTATCACTAGCTTCTTTTTTGCCATTGCCATTACTATGACCATTACCATTGCTGGTACCTGTCAGGCTATCACGGGAAGATTTGGTATCGGTGATATAAAAACCAGAGCCCTTAAAGACAACACCGGCAGGTTGAATCACCCGATACACTGTACCTTCAGCGTGACAGGTCGGGCAATCGGTGATGGGATCTTCACTAAAACTTTGCCGTACTTCGAAATCTGTTTCACATTCACGGCAACGATAGTTATATAAAGGCATTGGTTACTACCCCCAATAATTGATGTTTAGGTTTTTCTACCCAACGATTCTACCGCTGTTTAGGCAGTAAATTCAAGAGAGCGGGTCTAATTTTTGCGCAAATTTAACAAATGCACAACCCGTAGTTTGAGACGAGTCGAGTTTAATCGGTCTTACTTCAGTTGTGAGATTTCTCACAAAGGAACTTATTCTTCTTGCGCCATTTGAATATTACGAGCAATTTCTTCCGGGTCGTAAGGCTGTTGGAGTGCGGCTGTCAAGATTTTCACTTCAAGATTTTCGGCAATTTTCAACTTGGCAACACCCACTTCTTCATCAATCTCAGTGATGGTGCCAATTAAGCCCCCGAATGTAATAATTTCATCGCCCACATCCAAAGTTTGCACGTATTGGACATGTTTTTTGTAGGCGCGTTGTTTGGGAAATGTCACGAGTGACCAATAACCTGCCAGCAGAATAATGACAATCGTAATTTCTAGGGCAAAACGTTCCATAGATTCATTTACTCCTCAAATTTTCAAGTGGGGGCATTGTACCTGAAACCCTCTCCCCAAGCCTATAGTGAACGGAATTTCTAGCAAATTTCTATTTCGTGCTTGACTCTACCCTTACCGGAGACCTCATAATCAAGCTAGAAGATCTTCAAAACAGTTCAACAGGTAGACACATGTTTAAAATTGGTGATTTTTCCAAGATTGGTTTGGTATCCATCAAAACCTTGCGTCACTATGACGAAATTGGTTTGCTTCAACCTGCGTATGTTGATGAACAGACAGGTTATCGGTACTACCAAGTTGACCAGTTACCGCGCTTGAATCAAATTATGGCGCTCAAGGATTTAGGTTTTTCACTTTCTCAGGTTAAGACCATGCTAGACGACAATTTATCGGTAGATGATATGCGAGAAATATTGGCGAAACGGCGCGCGCAAATTCAAGAACAGATTGAAGCAGAGATGCGGCGCTTGGCATGGATTGAAGCCAAGATTGATTTTGTAGAACGTGAAGGAAAAATACCAAATAGTCAGCCAATGATTAAAACGACACCGGCGATGAATGTACTGGCTATTCGCGAACCCGCGCCCAATATGGCAAATTGGGGTGAACTGATCACGCGCACTCATACGGCACTCGAAAAACATGGTGTGCTGGAAATCCCCAAATGCTTTGCCGTCTTTCATGGCGATGAATATGACCATGAAATGGTTGATTGGGAACTAGCTTTTCCTGTGCATACCAAAGCGACGAAATCCATTGAAGTGATGGAAAGACGACGCTTGGAACCGCGTCAAGTTCCGGCAGTAGATGTGGCCGCTTGTCTCGTGCATCGTGGTAGTTATGCCACCTTGAGTCAGGGCTATAGTTCACTCGCCTATTGGATTAAACAAAACGGTTATGAAATTAACGGAGCCGGACGCGAAGTTTACCTAAAAATCGGATTCCAGCACGGCAATCTGGCAGATAATTTGACGGAAATTCAATTTCCGGTCAAACCGTCCGCGTGATACATTGCAAAACAACTAACAACTGATTATTGAAGAGGATACTTCTATTATGAGCGATCAAACTGTTGAAAAGAAAGAAAATACACCCGTCGAAGAAATTCACCAACTCGATTGGTTTATCGGTGAATGGAACGTCAAATCTCGCATGAAGACACAAGACGGTTGGGTTGAGGATGAACTCGAATCGACCATTGAGCCAATGTTAGATGGACATGCCCTGCTCGAAAAATTCTGGGGTACCTTGGCCGGTGATCCGATTAACGCGATGAGTATGCGGGTTTACAGTCCTGCGAATGAACGTTGGGAACAAGCGTGGCTCGATACCTCAGGCAAGCAAATTGGGGTTTTCTACGGCGAATATAAAGACGGCCAATTTATCGGACGCAATCAAAAGAGTGTGCTGAATCCCGAAAGTGAACGCTACGGGCGGGAAATCTTCTATAACATCACCGAGCAAGGCTTTGATTGGCGTTATGAAGGGTCCAAAGATCAGGGCCAAAACTGGAATGTTATCTGGGAATTGGTCTACACCCGTAAATAAATTAGGGACTAGGGAGACACAGCGATGCGTTTATTAAGTTTAGGGATTATTTTGCTAAGTATAGTGCTCGCACCGTTGGTGGTGAGGGCCGATGAAGGTCCAGTCAATGATAATGTGGCGGCGATGGAATTTATGATCGGCACATGGGAGATTAATGCCCGCTATCTTGATAATGACGGTAACTGGCAAGATGCGCAAGGCTTGGCTGAAATCGACTGGGATTTAGGCGGAAATGCCGCCCATGAAACGCTTGTGCTCGATATGAATGGTGAACTTGTCGAATTTATCATCCAACACATCTACAGTCACACCACGCGGCGTTGGGATGTGGTATGGGCGGATACGATGATTGACGGCGTCTATTCTGGTGTAGGCAATTTTAGTGGCGATACATTTAAGATCATTTCCCAAGGCGTAGGATTGCAATTTGAGATGACTCTCAACCAAATTGATGATGAACATCTTGAACTCGATATTGCCATGGCCGAAAGTTTTGGCAAATCCTATGAATTACGCTGGCAATTGACCTATACACTGGCTGGTGAAGAGGCTGATTTGACTGAATTACGTACTAGCTTAGCCGCTGAGGAATTGCCCGCAGTGGCGAGCGAACTTGATTGGTTTATCGGTGAATGGGATGTTTTGTATCAGCGCTATATCAACAAAGAATCGATTGCCGAAGAAGTTGAATCGGTTGATACGGTTGAACGCGTATTGGGGGGTCTTGGTGTTGAACAGCATTGGGTTGGTGAAATTCAAGGTGAACCCGCCGTTGCGTGGACTCTAAATCGCTATAACTATGAAAAATCGCACTGGGAACAGATGTGGTGGGATAGTGATTATGGTGGCATCTTCCGTACACGCGGGAATTGCAGTGAGACTGATTGTGATTTTGGTGCTTTTAAATTTGAAGATATTTCAGAAGATGGGTTTGTGTGGCAATGGCATTCCAGCCTCAGCACTGGCTGGATTATGACCTACACCCGTCATATAGATTAGATTGTTCCCTTATCCACCTTGCAAAGCACCTTATTGTTCGCTTCCCCGGTACAATAAGGTGCTTTCTTTATTGATTATCTTCAGCATCTTCAGCGAGAGCGGTTTCGGCGGCTTCAATCCAACTGCGATATTGTTGAGTCGATTGCTTCGCGCCAAGCGTTTCGGCCACGGTAGCCGCTTCTTGCCAACAATTTAAAGCGGAATCCCAGTCATAACGTTCGGCATAGGTTAGACCCTGATTGGCACGGGTCATCAAGTAATTGGATGGTGCGGTTTGGGGCGTGTAGTATTGAAGTGCGGCGGCATACGCTTCAATTGCTTGGGCTAGATAGCCATCAATTTGCTCGTCGTCTTCGATATGGTGCGACAATTCACGAAATGCATTGCCGAGATTATTTTGGACTCCGGCATAAGCCAGCGGACTTTCTTCGAGCGTGAGGTATTCTAGGGCAACATGATAGGCTTCAATGGCTAAATTTAGATGAGTAATTGTTTCTTTAAGACGCGCTAATTCTTGATAGACATTCCCTAAATTATTATGCAGGGTTGCAAAGGCAAGTGGACTATCTTCAATTTTGATAAATTTACGAGCTTCTTGATAGGCGGTTTCAGCCCGATCTAAATTGCGTTGCGGGTCTTCGTATTGTGCCAATTGCCAACACGCATTGCCTAAATTGTTGAGCGCCAGCATAAAATCGACAGTTTCATCCAGCGGATTACCAAAAGTAATGGCTTCTTCAAAGGCCTGAATAGCTAACGCTAAATTGGCTTGATGATTCTGATGTTGGGCAAGCGCTTGGTAAGCTGTGCCTAAACTATTTTGCAATCGTGCAAATACAGGGTTCGCGTTTGTATAGAATTCCCGTGCTTGATGATAATAAGTAATTGCTTGGGACAAATTCTGCTGGGGATTAGCAATTTCAGCCAAATCGGCATAAGCATTTGCCAATTCGAGTTGCAGTGGTGCAACATCAGATAAAGCAGATGCTTCTAGGGCATTGAGTTGGTCTTCAAGTTGTGTGATTTTTTCAGATAAATTCATGGAAAAGCCCAATAATAAAAGGGTGAATGATACCATCCACCCTTCAACTATCTTACAGTCTCAGTTTAGTGAGATTCTGTGGTGTCGGTTGTTTCTTCTTCAGTAGAAGTTTCTTCAGAAGTTGTTTCTTCGCTATCGGTGTGTTCTTCACCGTCGGTTACTTCGTCAGTTGATGCTTCTTCTTCAGTGTGTTCAGCATCAGTTGCATCTTCGCTGTGGTCAGCTTCATCTTCAGCATGCGTATCTTCGGCGGCGTGTTCGCCTTCGGCACTATGACCTTCATCATGATGGACTTCACCCTTAATCTTGGGTTCGCCACAGGCACTTAACGCTAAAGATAAAACAACAATAATACATGAATTAATTTAACGTTGGTCAAAATTAACTCATGTAACCATACTTAGGGGGAAATTAATTCTACATCACCATTGGGCAAAATAGAACTAATTCAACTTAATCATGACCAACGTTGGTCAGCAAATAAAATCATCATATCATCACAAAATCATTTATTCTCCTAATCAAATTTTCTCGTTGGTTCAAATTCAATTAGCAAAATATCTTAACAAGTGGATGAATAGCAAATCATGTAATATCAGCCTAAGAACACAGCGGAAGCTTAATATTTCATTCTGAATTTAATCAAGACAGTGGCAAAAAAATTAGCACTTAATCTTAATCATTACTTAATTAAGTCAATTTTCTAATCAAGCTAATCGTTGGATCAAACTTGACCACAAAATTTCTAAAATTGCAGAAAATGCCACTGACATAAAACTTATTTTATCTAGAATTTTACTGCAGCTAAAATTCGC